>NZ_JBSFWJ010000059.1:0-41490 GCF_053592695.1 Saccharopolyspora sp. NPDC002578
AACCTCAGCTGCTTCCTCGCTGCGGGATCTTTTTCCCAAGTGGCTCCGCCACGAGGGAAAAAGCTGTCCTCGCGAGGAAGCAGCTGAGAACCCGCGGCGGTGCCGGTTGATCTGGTGGTTGCTGCTCAGCGGCTTCGCCGCTGACAGGACACAGAGCATGAACGCTGCTCACCTTGTCGCGGTGAGGTCGGGGGCCGGCGGTTTCGAGCGAGGTTTCGGGGTCCGTGGTGCGTGGGTGCGCTGCGGGCCCCGCTTTGCGTCGGGGTGCCGCCGGTCGGTGGCGGGGGTGCGTTTCGGGGAGGACGATCCGTGTTCGTGCGGGGGGGTTGGGGACGGTGAGGTGCACTGTTGCGGGTCGGTTGGGCCGATGGGGTGTATTCCGTAACGACCGTCCGTGTCCGGCGACATGGTCATCGAGCCCGGTGAACGGCACCGGGCCCGGTGCGCCCCTGCCCGGGGGCGGAAATGAGAAGACGGACATGAGTACGCGGACCTTCCCGCAGTCGCCGACCGCCTCGTCGCACCTGCGGCCGGATCGGCGCCAGTGGACGTGGGTCATCGGTGGCGTCTTCGCCCTGCTGTTCGTGCTCGGCCTCGCGGCCTCGTGCGACCAGTCGCGGGAGGGCGAGTCGGCCCGGCCGGTGCCGACCGGGTCGGTCGAGCCCGCCGCGGTCGTGCTCGCCCCGGCGGTCGTCCCGGAGTCGACGCTGCCGCCCGCCGCGACCTACGAGGTGCGGGCGTCCGAACGGATCGCCGCCCCGGAACCCGCGCGGACGCGCGAGCCCGTGCACTACGAGGACTGCGCCTCGGACCCAGTCCACCGGGTGGATCACCGCTCCGAGCGCGACGGCGACGGTTGCGACGCCTGACCCAGTCCACCGGGTGGGATCACGTGCTCGGCGGAAGGTGCGCGTGTTCGCGGAGGGCGGCGAGCTGGGCGGTGAGTGCGAAGTCGAAGCGGGCGGCGAAGTCCGTGCCGGTGAACTCGCCGAGGATGCCGTGCAGCGCCGGGTACCGCCGCTCGTCGACCGCCTCCCGGAGCGCGGCGGGGCGGGGACCGGAGGGGGCTTGTTCCTCCTGCACCAGCCCGAGAGTGACGTAGAGCGAGGTCCACACCGCCCACGAGGCCTCGCGCACCGCGAGACCACCGCGCAGCAGCGTCGTGGCGAGCTCTTCGGCGAAGCGCAGCACGTGCGGTTCGAGCGCGTAGGTCCCGGTGACGAGCGCGGCGCCGTCGCGGTGCGCCAGCAGCACCCGCCGCAGCCGGTGGAACAGCTCGCGCACCCTCGGCTCCCACGGGCCGGGCAGGTCGTCGAAGCGGATCTCGCCGATCAGCGCGTCCGCCATCAGTTCCCGCAGCCGGGCTTTGCTCTTCACGTGCCAGAGCACGGTGTTCATCCGGACGCCGAGCCGATCGGCCACGGCCCGCAGGGTGACGGCGTCGAGCCCCTGCTCGTCGAGCACCCGCACCGCCTCGGCCACGACCGTGGCCGGTTCGAGCCTGCGCGGTTCGCCCATCGCCCCAGCTTAGGGAGACTCCGCGCCGCCGCCAGCGCTCGTGCGCCGGAGGCGCCGGTCACGACGTGCGGTGACCGGCGCCCGGCGGAGATCAGCCCTCCAGCTTGGCGCGGAGGAATTCGAGCGTCGCGCCCCACGCCTTCGCCCCCTGCACGGGGTCGTAGGTGCCCATGTGGTTCTCGTCGTTGAAGAACGCGTGCCCGGCCGGGTAGATCCGGAAGTCGGGGCGCGTTCCGGACTCGGATTCGATCCGGTCGGCCAGCGCCTCCACGGCGTCCGGCGGGGCCATCGAGTCCTGCTCGCCGAAGTGGCCGAGCAGCGGTGCGGTCAGGTTCTCGAAGCTCGGGTAGTCCTCGCCGAGCACGCCGTAGAACGGCACCGCGGCGCCGATCTTGTCGCCCTGCTGCGCGGCGAGCACCAGCACGAACCCGCCGCCCATGCAGAAGCCGACGGAACCGATCTTGCTGCTCGTCACGGCGTCGTGGGCCAGCAGGTAGTCCACCGCGCCGCCGAGATCGGTGGCGGCCTGGTTCACCGGGAGGTCCTGCATGAGCTGACCGGCCTCGTCGGAGTCGTGCGTGGTGCGCCCGCCGTAGAGGTCGGGGGCGAGCGCGACGAACCCTTCGGCGGCGAGCCGGTTGGTGACGTCGGCGATGTGGTCGGTCAGGCCCCACCATTCCTGGATCACGACGACGCCGGGGCCGCTTCCCGATTCCGGCAGCGCGAGGTAGCCGTGCGCGGTGCCCCCGTTGCTGGGGAAGGTCACGTTCTGCAGTGGGTTCTCAGCCATGCCCCGATTGCACCACTTCCCGGTGGTCCGGGGCAGCGGGTGGGGTGGGTGGCGTCAGAGTTCCCGCAACCGGGTCAGCACCACCCCCAGCGTCACCAGGTCGGGAGCACCGTCCGGGGGGAGCCGCGGCGGCGAGGTCGGCGGCGAGGTCGCCGCTGAACAGGTGGACCCAGGGCGATCCGATCCCGGCGTCGTGATCCGCTCGGTCGTCCGCGTACTCCGGCCCGGAGCTCATCGGTGCTCGTTCCGGGACCGGCGCAGCGCGCAGGCCGGGCAGCGGTTCCCCGTCCAGCCGGGCAGCACGGCGAGCACGCCGGGCGGGAACGTCTGCCCGCACAGCGAGGTGAGTTCCCTGCCGCGAGCCGCCGGATGCCGGATCTCGAACGCGTGGCTGATCAAGCCGGAGACGCCGAGCGCGGTGCTCCGGTAGCGGGCGAAGAAGATCACGGCTGCCACCTCGGTGCCGGGCGGCGCTCGTCGAGCGGCGGCGCGGTGCCCGTCCGGGTGCGGCAGTCGGGGCACACTCCCGGCGGCAGCAGGTACCCGGGCCACGCCGGTCGGATCTCGGCGCCGCACACGGCTCGCGTGGTGCACCCCGGCGACCACCGCCACCGCGCGGGCACCGCGTGTCCGACGGCGGCGTGCCTGCCGCCGATCCACTGCACTTCGGATGTTCGATCACTCATGGTCGCAGGATCGTCACCGAGGGTGCGTGGACTCCAGGTCAGCCGGGTGGTCATCATGGGTAACCGTGGGTCAACCCAACGAAAGCCTGCGGGAGGCGCGGTCGCGCACCGCGTCCCGGCGCGCGCCGGGCGAACCGATGTCCCGTTCCGAGCTCGCTTCGGCGGTGTCGTCGTGGTTGTGGCGGGAGACCGGCAAGCGCCACGACCTGGACCCGCACCTGCTGGCGAAGTGGGAGCGCGGCGCGGTGCGCCGACCTTCCGCGCCGTACCGGGCGGCGCTGCGGGCGGTGCTGGGCGCGTCGTCGGACGCGGAACTGGGGTTCCCGGAGACGCCGTCGGCCGCTGACGAGATCTCCGCCGAGGCTGCTTCGGATCCGACCGGGTCGGGCGCGGCGGAGAACGGGCCGCCCGCCGACGCGGACTTCGTGGCCTCCTTGCACGGCGCGATCGCGCAGTTCGTGCGGATGGACTCGCTGCTGGGCTCGGGCGAGGTGGTCGACGCCGTGGTGCGGCGTTTCCGGGACGCGCAGCGGGTTCTGGCTTCGGGGCGCTACCGGGTGGAGGTGGAGCGGGATCTGGAGGCGGCGACGGCGGAGCTGGGCGAGGTCGCGGGCTGGATGCTCATCGACGCGCAGCGCCACGACGAGGCGAGGCTGATCAACGCGGAAGCGCTGATGCTGGCGCAGATCGCCGGTGATACCTCGATGCAGTGGTTCATCCTGTCGAACCAGGCGTTGGCGGGCACGTACTCCGGGCGGCAGCGGGAGGCGCTGCGGATCTCCGAACGGTTCGGTGAGGAGTCGCGAGTTCCCGTTCGGGTGCGGGCGTTGTTCCGGCTCCGGCAGGCTCGTGCGCTCGGGCACCTCGGCGACGAGTCGGCGGCGCGCAGCGCGTTCGACCGCGCGCGTGCGACGTTCGGTGATGGTGTCAGCAACCGCGATCCCGCTTGGGCGTGGTGGTTCAACGCGCGGGAGCTAGACGGGCACGCCGGCAGCATGTTCGCCTCGTTGGGCAGGCATGTCGAAGCCTTGCCGCTGTTGAGCAGCGCGGTGGACCTGGCGTCCGGGCGGGAGAGCCAGCGGTGGGCGCTCTACATCCACCGGGCGTGCCTGCTCGATTCGGCGCTGGCGGCCGGTGATGTCGCGGAGGCCGAACGCGCTGCGATCGCAGTGGCGCCGATGCTCGGTCAAATGCACTCGGTCCGGACCGAGAACCGCCTCCGACGTGCCGTCTCCAGGGTGCCGGGGGAGGCGTTGCCCTCGACGTTGTCCGACGTGCTCGACCACATCCGCCACCGCCTCCCGCCGCGCTGAGCCGCTCCGCGCCGCGAGGTCTCAGATGTCGTCGACCACGTGCACCGCGTCGACCGCGTAGAGGTGCGGCTCGTAGGACTCGGCCACTTCCGCGGCGGCCTGCATGTGCGGCTGCGCGACGGGGTTGGCGAGCATGGCCTGGAACGCGTCCGCGTCGCTCCACTGGGCGTAGTTGACGACCTTGGTGCCGTCGGTGCTGGCGTGGATGTTGGCGGACACGAAGCCGGGCAGCGTGATCATGACCTCTTCCGTCGCGCGGTTGAGCAGGTCGACGAGTTCGCGCTGGCGCTCCGGGCGCACGGTGAAGACGTTGATCAGGGTCGCCAGCGGCGCGTTCTGCTCGATGGTGCTCGGCATCTCTCGGATCCTCTCGATATGTCAGGTTCCTGACATCACACAGTCTGTGTCAGGATCCTTACGTGAGTCAACAGGGACACACCGAGCATCGGCCCGGATACCTCGTCAAGCGCGTCCAGCAGATGCTGCGGCACGAATCCGAGCGCGAACTGCGCGGCGTCGGCGTCACGATCGCGCAGTACGCGGTGCTCAACGCCCTCCACGAACATCCGGGCGCGTCCTCGGCGGAGCTGGCGCGGTTCTGCTTCGTCACCCGGCAGTCGCTGCAGGACGTGCTCGCGGGCCTGCGCGGCGGCGGGCTCGTGGAGGTCGCCGACCGTCCCGCGAGCGGGCGGGCGAAACCGGCTCGGCTGACGCCGCTCGGCGAACAGCGGCTGGTTCGGGCGGCCGAGGTGATGACCGCGGCGGAGGAGCGGATGCTGGCCGGGTTCGACGCGGCGGAACGCCTCCAGCTGGCGGGCCTGCTGATCCGGTGCACCGACAACCTCGCCGACTGAGCCCGCGCCCCCCGACCGCGACGAACGACCTGGACACTGTGCTGCGATGACCGACTTCTCCTCCCTCCCGCTGCCGGACCTGCCGGTGCGTCCGGTGCTCGGCGAGGTCGCCGACGCCCTCGCCGAACACGGCACCACCGTGCTGGTCGCTCCGCCCGGCACCGGGAAGACGACGCTGGTGCCGCTGGCGCTGGCGCAACGCGGACTGCGCGTGGTGGTGGCCGAGCCGCGGCGGCTGGCGACCCGCGCGGCCGCCCGCCGGATGGCGCAGCTGGTGGGGGAGGACGTCGGCGAGCGCGTGGGGTACTCGGTGCGCGGGGAGCGCGTGCGTGGGCCGCGCACCGTCGTCGAAGTCGTCACCTCGGGCCTGCTGGTGCGGCGGTTGCAGGCGGATCCGGAGCTGTCCGGGGTCGACGTGGTGGTGCTCGACGAGTGCCACGAACGCCACCTCGACGCGGACCTGCTGCTGGCGCTGCTGCTCGACGCGCGCGACGGGCTGCGCCCGGACCTGCGGCTGCTGGCGACCTCCGCGACGATCGCCGCCACCCGCGCGGCGGAAGTGCTGGGCGGCGCCCCGGTGCTGCACGCGCAGGCGCGCACCTACCCGGTGGAGCACCGCTACCTGCCGCCGAACCGGGGCGAACGGATCGAGGCGTGCGTGGCGCGGGCGGTGCGGACCGCGCTCGACGAGCAGGACGGCGACGTGCTCACCTTCCTGCCCGGCGCGGGCGAGATCCGCCGCGTCGCCGCCGCGCTCGCCGGACTGTCTGATGTGGACGTGCTCCCGCTGCACGGCAGGCTTCCGCACGCCGAGCAGGATTCCGCGCTGCGCGAGGGGAAGCGGCGCAAGGTGGTGCTCGCGACGGCCGTCGCGGAGTCGAGCCTGACGGTGCCGGGCGTGCGCGCGGTCGTCGACTCCGGGATGTCCCGTGTGTCCAGAGTGGATACGAGGCGTGGGCTCGCAGGACTGGCGACGGTGCGCGTGTCGCAGGCGGGTGCCGAGCAGCGCGCCGGCCGCGCCGGGCGGCAAGGGCCGGGCATCGCCTACCGGTGCTGGCCGGAGCACGAGCACAGCACGTTGCCCGCGTTCGCCGAGCCGGAGATCCGCACCGCCGAACTCACCCGCCTCGCGCTGGAGCTGGCCTGCTGGGGAACTCCGGACGGTTCCGCGCTGACCTGGTGGGACGAGCCGCCGACGGGTCCGCTCGCCGCCGGGCACGAGGTGCTGCGCGGACTCGGCGCGCTCGACCCCGACGGCGCGGTGACCGGCAGAGGCCGGCGGATGGCCGAGCTCGGGCTGCACCCGAGGCTGGCGCGAGCACTGCTCGACGGCACCGAACGGGCCGGGGCACGGGCGGCGAGCGAGGTCGTGGCACTGCTCGACGACGACACGGTGACCTCCGAGTCCGATGTGGACTCCGCGTTGGCGCGGCTGCGCCGCGGCGGGCCCGGCACCGACCGGTGGCGGCGGGAATCGCGCAGGCTGGCCGGGCGCGCGGAGAAGCCGACGCGGCAGGGCAGGGCGGACGCGGCCGAGATCGTGGCGCTCGCCTTCCCGGAGCGCGTCGCCCGCCGCCGGGCTGCGGACTCCCCGATCTACCTGATGGCGTCGGGCACGGCCGTCGAAGTGCCCACCGGATCGCCGCTGCGGCACGCCGAGTGGCTCGCGGTGGCGGTCGCCGACCGCAGCCCCGGCGCCGCGCACGGCACGGTGCGGCTCGCCGCCCCCGCCGACGAGGGCTTGGCTCGACGAGTGGCGGCTCCGCTGCTCAGCGCGCGCGACGAGGTCCGGTGGTCCGGCGGCGACGTGCGGGCGGTGCGCGAAGAGCGGATCGGCGCGATCACCGTGGACAGCAGGCCGCTGCGCGAACCCGACCCGGCGCTGGTGCGGGCTGCGCTGCTCGACGGGCTCCGCGTCGACGGACTGGAGCTGGTGCGCTGGAGCCAGGACGCCGTCCGGCTGCGCGACCGCATCGGATTCCTGCACTCCGTGCTCGGCGAACCGTGGCCCGCCGTCGACGACGACTCGCTGCTGTCCGATGTGGACTCCTGGCTGGAGCCGGAGCTGTCCCGCGCCCGGAAGCGGGCCGACCTCACGCGGATCTCCGCTGCGGGCGGGCTGCGGAGGCTGATCCCGTGGTCGCAGGCGGCCCGGTTCGACGAGCTCGCGCCGGAGAGCGTCGAGGTGCCTTCCGGGTCCCGGATCAAGATCGACTACTCGGGTGATCGGCCGGTGCTGCCGGTGAAGGTGCAGGAGGTCTTCGGCTGGCGCCAGGTCCCGATGCTCGCCGGCGGCCGAATCCCCCTGGTGCTGCACCTGCTCTCACCCGCCGGACGCCCGGCGGCGGTCACCTCCGACCTGGAGTCCTTCTGGGCCACCGGCTACCCGCAGGTCCGCGCCGACCTGCGCGGCAGGTACCCGAAGCACCCCTGGCCCACCGACCCCACCACGGCACTTCCCACGCGGAAGACCCGCCGTTGATCGTCTGCGTAGGGGGCGGGTGGCGGAACCTCAGGTGCTTCCTCGCTGCGGGATCTTTTTCCCAAGTGGCTCCGCCACGAGGGAAAAAGCTGTCCTCGCGAGGAAGCACCTGAGAACCCGCGGCGGTGCCGGTTGCTCTGGTGGTCACTGCTCAGCGGCTTCGCCGCTGACAAGACAACGACCACGAAGGCGCTCACTTGGAGAATGCAAGATCAAAGAGAAGTGGTCAGCGGCTTTGGTTCTGTTCAGTTGAAGGTGAGGGCGATGAGGTCGGTGGCTCGGAGGTCGGGGAGCGTCCAGGTCACGCCTGCCAGGGCGCAGCCGATGCGGGCCAGGGCGAAGGTGTCCGGTTCGCCGGGGGCCAGGTCGTCCTCGTCGGAGATGCCCGCCGCCGCGATGGCCGCCCGGACGTCGGCTCGGGGCTGCGGATCGCGGAGGTCCAGGTCGTCGGAGTCCGTGCTGAAGACGAGCTCGCCGTCGATCGCGTACCCGATGGCTACCGGAGGGCCGGTGAAGTTCGTCCGGATCGTCACCGCGGGTCCGCCGGCGGCGGACAGGACCGCGCTCGGCTCCTGCACGGCCGGTCTCGGCCTGCCCGCCATCGCCTCGAGACCGGACCAGTCGCCGCCGGCCGCCGCGTCCACCGCGCGGGCGCGCTCCAGGTCGCCGACCTCGCTGGTCGCGCCGGCGTCGTCGAACACCAGCGTCCAGCCGTGGACCCGGCCCGCCAGCAGCACCGCGACGCAGTCGGGGTCGCCGAGGGCCGCGCGCGGCAACGAGGTGTGCTCGTCGGTGGACTGCGCGGGCAACGTGCACGGCACGGCGGAACCGGCGTCGAGGCCGAGCAGCTCCAGCGCCGCGCGCGGTGCGACGTCGCGCACCAGGTGCGCGGTGGAGTGGCCGATCACGTCCAGTTCGGACAGCCAGATCGGGCGATCATCGGCGTCCAGGGTTCCAGGTGGAAAACCAGGTGTGGGCAAGACATCTCCTCGGAGTGGGGAAGGGCGGGCCGACGGGCGAGCTCAGCCGAACGGCAGCATCACCAGGTCGGCGCCGCGGACGTCCGCCGACGTCCAGGAGGTGATCCCCGCGAGCGCGCAGCCCATGCGGATGACCGCCTCCGGGTCGCGCTCACCCGGATCGAGGTAGTCCTGCTCGACGATCCCGGCGGCCTCGACGGCGTCCTTGAGCCTGCCCTCCAGCTCGGGCGCGATCCCGTCGAGGTCGTCGGAGTTCGTCCACAGCACCTCTTCGCCGTGCTCGGCGAACACGAGGCCGCAGCTCGGCCCGCTGAAGTTGTTCGCCAGGGTCAACGCCGACCCGCCGGTCCGGGACAGCGCCACGGCGGGATCCACCAAGGCGCCGTCGACGCCCGAGACCTCGGAGGTCATGCCCGCGTCGTCGAGGACGAAGGTCCAGCCGCCGATCCGTCCGGCCAGCAGCACCGCGCTGCACTCGACGTCGCCGAGCGCGGTGCGCGGCAGCGAGGTGTGCTCGTCGGAGCGCTCCGGCGGCAAGGTGCACGGCCGCACGTGCCGGAGCTTCGCCCCCAGCACCTCCAGCGCTTCGAGCGGCTGCAGGTCGCGCACCAGGTGCACGAGCTGGTGCGGGTCCTCCGCGCCGAGATCGGAGATCCATGCGGGGCCGCCTTCGGAATCCAGGGTGTCCGCGGGGAACGTCGGTGCTGTCATCGGTGGTCCTCGTCAAGCGTCGATCTTGTGATGGCGACACTCTGCACCAGACCCCCGACAACGAGCCCCGCGAGCACCCGGGTCGTCCGTTCGGTGGAACCGGCGGGCTGCGCGATGAGTTCCCGCGCACCGAGCGGTCGAACTCGTGGAACGGACGATTCGAGGAGGACGACGATGAGCTTGCCCGAGGTCGTGTCGCGGGAGGAATGGCTCGCCGCGCGCAAGGAACTGCTGGCGAGGGAGAAGGCGGCGACGAAGGCGCGGGACGCGCTCAACGCGGACCGGCGGCGGTTGCCGATGGTCCGCATCGACGAGGACTACCGGTTCGACGGCCCGGACGGGACGGCCACCTTGCTCGACCTGTTCGGCGGGCGCCGCCAGCTGCTGATCTACCACTTCATGTTCGACCCGAGCTGGGACGCGGGCTGCCCGAGCTGCTCGGGGTTCGTCGACCAGTTCGGCGACCTCACGCACCTGCGCGCGCGGGACACCTCGCTGGTCGTGGTCTCGCGGGCGCCGCTGGACAAGATCGAACCGTTCAAGGAGCGGATGGGCTGGACGTTCCCGTGGTACTCCTCCGGCGGCGGCCGGTTCAACCACGACTTCCACGTCACCCACGACGAATCGGTGTCGCCGATCGAGTACAACTACCGCACCAGGGCGGAGCTGGAGCGGGCCGGGGTCGGCTACTACGTCGAAGGCTCCGAGCCGTTCGAGCTGCCCGGCCTGAGCGTGTTCCTGCGTGACGGGGACGCCGTGTTCCACACCTACTCCACGTACGCGCGCGGCCTCGACGGCCTCGGCAGCACCACGAGCCTGCTCGACCTCACCGCGCTGGGCAGGCAGGAGGAGTGGGAGGAACCGAAGGGCCGGGCGAGTGCCGTCGGCGCTCCGGCGGGCAGCGACAAGGTCCGCTACCACGACGAGTACTGATCACCGGCGGCGCAGCGGGGTCGGGCGATGACCGCGGGTCCGCCCGCATCGGGTGGTTCACATGTTTCTTGACAACGATCAACGCAGGCTGAAAGGTTGTCGCGACGTTCCACTGCGACGGTGTGCAGGAAGCCGGTGAGGAATCCGGCGCGGTCCCGCCACTGTGAATGGGGAGCCGCGTCCACTGGGGCCACTGCCGGGAAACCGGTGGGAAGGCGGGGCGCGGCGCTGATCCATGAGCCAGGAGACTGGCACCGTCGTACCGATTCGCACGGGGTCGCGGAGCCCCGAGGAGGTACGAAGTGCACCCGAACTCGTTGTACGCGCCGGATTCCGGTCGGTCCCCCGAGTCCTGCCGCGCCGCGTGAGCGGCGTGCTCGGCCGCAGGCGGCTGCTCGCGGGTGTCGCGGGAGCGTTCGCCGCGGTGCCCCTGGTGTCCTGTTCCGGCGGTTCCGGGTCGAGCCCGGGGCGGCTGCGGGTGGCGTTCCCCGCGGGCGGGGCGACCGAATCCCTGGACCCGCACACCGGCTCGCTGTTCGTCGACCAGGCGAGGGCGAAAGCGCTGTTCGACACGCTCGTCGGCTACGCCGACGACATGAGCGTGGTGCCCCGCCTCGCCGAGTGGTGGCAGCCTGATCCGACCGGCACCCGCTGGCGGATCCGGCTGCGCCCGGCGAAGTTCCACGACGGACGCCCGGTGACCGCCGAAGACGTGCTCTACACGTACCGGCGCATCGCCGACGACTCCACCGCGGCGCAGGCGAGCGCGCACTTCGGAGACGTGGACTTCGCGGCCAGCACGGCGATCTCGGCCACCGAACTGGAACTGGTGCTCGGCGCGCCGAACTTCGAGTTCCCCGCCGCGTGGGGCGCCCCCGCCACCGAGATCGTGCCCGCCGGAACGACCGACTTCACCGCCCCCGTCGGCTCCGGACCGTTCCGCTTCGTGTCCTTCGAACCCGGCAAACCCGCCGTGTTCGCGCGGTTCGACGACCACTGGTCCGGCCCGGCCACCCCGGCCGAGCTGGAGTTCGTGCCGATGGAGGAGGAGAGCGCGCGGGTCAACGCGCTGCTGTCCGGTCAGGTCGACTACGCCCACGACGTCAGCGCGAACTCGGTGCGACTGCTGGAGCAGGGCGGCCGGGCGCGCGTGCACTCCGCGCCGTTCGGCACCATGCAGTCGCTGCTGCTCAAGGTCGACCGGCCCCCGTTCTCCGACCCCAGGCTGGTGCGCGCGGTGCGGGCGGGGCTGGACCGCCGAGCGCTGCTCGACATCGCGCTCAGCGGCCAGGGACGGATCGGCAACGACCTGTTCGGCGCCGGTCTGCGGTTCTACCCGGCGGGCCTGCCCGAACCCGTCCGCGACCCGGAGCTCGCCCGGTCGCTGCTGCGGGAGGCCCGCGCCGACGGGCTCGGCTGGGAGTTGCAGACCAGCTCCGTCGACCCGTACTTCGAGTCGGCGGCGAGCCTCATCTCCCAGCAGCTGGGCGACATCGGGATGCGCGTGACGCCGCGGGTCGGGCCGTCGGAAACGTACTTCTCCGACATCAAGGAGCACGGCGTGGCCTCCCTGAGCAGGACCGCCGCGTTGCCGGTGCCGACGTTCCTCGGCCAGCGCATGACCTCCGACGCGGGCGGCAACAACTACACCGGCTACCGCTCCGCCGAATTCGACGCGCTGCACGCCGAAGCTCTGTCCACAGCCGACGAACATCGGCGGGCGGCCCTGCTGGCGCGGGCGCAGCGGTTGTCGCGGGAGCACAGCGGCATGGTGGTGTGGGGCTTCAGCGGCTGGAACGTCGCCACCTCCGACCAGGTGTCCGGCGTGCGCGGAGCACCACCGAACTCCCTGGACTGGGCCCGGTTCGACCGGGTGAGCGTGGGGTGATCGCGCTCGCTCCGCGGCTGCGCGGGGCGGCCCCCGGTGCTCGGGTGCTCGGCGCGGTGCTGTCCCGGATCGGCGTCGCGGTGGCGCAGATCGCGCTGGTCGCCGTCGGCGTGTTCGCGCTCACCGCGCTGCTGCCCGGCGACACCGCCGAAGTCGTCCTCGGCGAGCACGCCGACACCGGGCAGGTCGACGCGCTGCGGCGGCGCCTCGGCCTGGACGAGCCGCTGGGCACCCGATTCCTGGACTGGGCGGCGGGAATCCTGCACGGCGACCTCGGCACCTCGCTGCGCACCGGGCGCCCGGTTGTCGACGAGATCGCGGGCAACGCCGCGACGACGGTGCTGCTGGCGGTGCTGACCCTGCTGATCGTGCTGCCGCTGGCGCTGTGGCTGGGCGCGCGCAGCGGACTGCGCGCCGGATCCCGGTTCGACCGCTCGGTGAACTTCGCGGTGGTGCTGCTGAACTCGGTGCCCGAGTTCGCGCTGGCGCTGCTGCTGGTGGGCGTGTTCTCGGTGCAGGCGGGCTGGTTGCCCGCGACGGCCGCCGGGTTGTCCGGCTGGTCGTTGGCGGCCGAACCCGCGGTGCTGGTGCTGCCGGTGGCGGTCCTGGTGGCCAAGCAGCTGTCCGCGCTGGCCAGGCAGGTCCGCGCCGGCGTGGTGGTCGCGAACTCCGCGGAGTTCGCGACGCACGCGCGACGCGCCGGGCTCGGTGCGCGCGCGGTGGTGCTGCGCCACGTGCTGCCGAACGCGATCGGCCCGGTGCTGCAACAACTCGGGCGCACCGTGGACGGGCTGCTCGGCGGCGTGGTCGTGGTGGAGGCGCTGTTCGCCCTCGACGGGCTCGGGTCCGGGTTCGTCGAGGCGGTGCGCGCCCGGGACCTGCCCGCGGTGCAGGGCTACGCGCTGCTGTTCGCCGCGGTCACGATCGGCGTCAACGCGGTCGTCGACCTGGCGGCGCGCCGGTTCCGGGCGGGCGCGCGATGAGCCGCGTCCTCGGCTGGGTGCTGCTCGGCGTGCCGCTCATGGCGGCGCTGGCCGGACCGCTGCTGACCGGGCCGGTGAACGCGGCGAGCGTCCCGCTGCTGCCGCCCGGCGGCGCGCACCCGCTCGGCACCGACGTGCTCGGCCGGGACGTGCTCGCCCTGGCGCTGCACGGCGGCGGATCGGTGCTGGCGCTGGCCGGGGGAGCGCTCGCGCTGTCCTACCTGGCGGGGGTGCCGCTGGCGCTGGCCGCGGTGGGCCAGCCGTACCGGTGGCTCGACCGGTGGCTCACCCGCGGCCTGGACCTGGTGCTGGCACTGCCCGGACTGCTGGTGCTGATGGTGCTGGCCGCCACCGGTACCCGGACGGCGGGCGCGCTCGTCGTCGCGGTGGCGCTGCTGCAACTGCCCGCCGTGGTGCGGATCGTGCGCGGTGCGGCGCTCGACGCGGGCCGGCGCGGCGCAGTGGAAGCGATGGCGCTGCAAGGGGAATCGTGGTGGCGCATCCACTTCGGCTACATCGGCCGCGGGGTGCTCGCGCCCGTCGCCGTGGACGCGGGCGGCAGGTTGAGCCTGGTGCTGTACCTCGTCGCCTCGGCGAACTTCCTCGGCCTGGGCCTCGATCCCGCCACCGCCGACTGGGCGGTGCTGGTGGAGCGCAACCAGGAGGCGCTGTTCCTGCAGCCGTGCGCGGTCCTCGTCCCGGCGGGCCTGCTGGTCGCCCTCTGCACCGGCATCAACCTCACCGTCGACCACCACCTGGTGACCGGCCGCGGCCCCAGCTGACCCCGGCCCCAGCCGTCACGTTGTGGACGATTCCCGCAATTTCGCGAGAAGTTGAACCACCCGAACGAGGCGAAACCCCCGCTCCGAGCCCATCGTGCCCCCGCTGATCTGCCGGAACGGTTGTCCACAGGGGATGTCGGACACGCCGGAGACCGTTGATTCCTCGCGAAATCGCGGGCGCCGGCCCGGCACGTCCGGGGTGGGGCCTTCGGCTCCGGCCCGAAGAGCGGGGCCGCGCACCAGGGCCGAGGTGCGCGCGGTTGCCCCCGATGGAGTGGGCGGCGCCGCCGTCCACCGCAGTGCCGTCGCGGCGGTCGGAGCAATTCGCCCCGGAGGACCTTGACCGCCGATGTGTTAGCGCTAACACTGGCGGCTCGATCCGATCGAGGCGGAAGCGGGGGGCGGCGATGGCCGAGGAATCCGGTGGTCCGGTGGCCGGTGCGCCGGGCCCGGTGCAGCGGGCCTCGCTGGCCGACGTCGCCCGGCTCGCCGGGGTCTCGCACATGACGGTGTCCCGCGTCGTCAACGGCACCGGGCCGGTGCGGGCCGACACCCGGCGGCGGGTGCTCGACGCCGTGCGGCGGCTCGGCTACCGGCCCAACCCGCACGCCCGGGGACTGGCCACCGGGCGGTCGCGGGTGCTCGGCGTGGTCGCGCTGGACTCCGTGCTCCACGGGCCGGCGAGCACGCTGTTCGGCATCGAGAACGCCGCCCGCGACTCCGGTTTCGGCGTCTCGGTGGCCAGCGTCCGCGAACCGGGCAGAGCGGGCATCGGTGAGGCGGTCGACGCGCTCAGCGCGCAGGGCGTGGCGGGCATCGTGGTCATCGCGCCGCACGCGGAGACGGGACGGGCGCTCGACGACGTCCCCGCGGGCGTGCCGGTCGTCGCGGTCGCCGACACCGAGCAGGCGCCGGTCCCGGTGGTCGCCGTGGACCAGCGCGACGGCGGGCGCCAGGCCACCGAGCACCTGCTCGCGCTCGGGCACGAGACGGTCTGGCACATCTCCGGTCCCGACGGCTGGTTCGAGACCGAGGCCCGCGAGCAGTCGTGGCGGGCCGCGCTGGAGGAGCGGGGCGCAGCGGTGCCTCCGGTGCTGCGCGGGGACTGGAGCCCCCGCTCCGGGTACGAGGCGGGGCGGAAGCTGCTGCGGTATCCGGGCGCGGACGCGGTGTTCGCGGCCAACGACCAGATGGCGCTCGGCCTGCTGCGCGCGTTGTCCGAAGCGGGCCGGTCCGTTCCGGGCGACGTGCGGGTGGTCGGGTTCGACGACGTGCCGGAAGCCGCCTACTACTCCCCACCGCTGACCACGGTGCGCCAGGACTTCCTGGCCCTGGGGCGCATGACGTGCGACCAGCTGCTCCGGCTGGTCGAAGGCGCGGCGGACGTGCCCGACCGCTCGATCGTCGCGGCCGAACTCGTGGTGCGCGACAGCACCGGAGCCCGCGACCCGTGACGCGGGCTCGGCGGTCCGCTCGATCCCTGAACGCACCGCTGATCCCTGCGAACCTCCGATCTTGTCGGCGGCGAAGCCGCTGAGCAGTGACCACGCACGCGGCCGGGTTTCCCGCGAGGACGGCGATTTCCCTCGCGGTGGAGCCGGGCCGGGACATCGACCCCGCAGCGCTGGGGTCCCGCCACCCGACCCCTACGCAGATCACCCCGGAAGGCCTCTTCGCCAACGAAGACGAGGAAACGAGAACCATGCTCAGTGCCGATGGCTTACGGCTGTCCATGAACTGGATGGACAACCTCATCCTGATCGTCTACTTCGCGGTGGTGCTGGGCATCGCCCTGGCCGCGAAGCGCAGTGTCCGCAACAGCCTGGACTTCTTCCTCTCCGGCCGATCGCTGCCCGCGTGGGTGACGGGGCTGGCGTTCGTGTCGGCGAACCTCGGCGCCACGGAAATCCTGGGCATGGCGGCGAACGGGGCGCAGTACGGCGCCTACACGATCCACTGGTACCTGATCGGCGCGATCCCGGCGATGGTGTTCCTCGGCCTGGTGATGATGCCGTTCTACTACAACTCGAAGGTGCGCAGCGTCCCGGAGTTCCTGCTGCTGCGCTTCAGCCGCTCCTCGCACCTGCTCAGCGCCGCCCTGTTCGCGGTGGCCTCGGTGCTGATCGCGGGCGTGAACCTGTACGCGCTGGCGATCGTGCTGCGGGCGCTGCTGGGCTGGCCGCTGCCGGTGTCGATCGGTGTTGCGGGCGTGTTCGTGCTCGCCTACATCATCATCGGCGGGTTGTCCTCGGCGATCTACAACGAGGTGCTGCAGTTCTTCGTCATCGTGGCCGCGCTGGTCCCGCTGACCGTGCTCGGCCTGGCGAGGGTCGGCGGCATCGGCGGGTTCATCGACCGCGTTTTCGCAGGCCCCGGACCGGAATTCCTCACCGCGTGGGGCGGCACCGGGTTCGGCCAGGACAACCCGCTGGGGGCGAACTGGCTGACGATCACCCTCGGGCTCGGCTTCGCGGTGTCGTTCGGGTACTGGACGACGAACTTCGCCGAGGTGCAGCGCTCGCTGTCGGCGCGCAACCTCTCGGCGGCGCGGCGCACCCCGCTGATCGCGGCGTTCCCGAAGATGTTCATCCCGCTGATCGTGGTGCTGCCCGGCATCATCGCGCTGCTGGTGTACCCACAGATCGGGCAGGCCGGTGGCGCCTACGACTACAACGACGCGATCCCGCTGCTGATGCGCGACCTGCTGCCCAACGGCGTGCTGGGGCTGGCCGTGACCGGGCTGATGGCCTCGTTCATGGCGGGCATGGCCGCGAACGTGTCCAGCTTCAACACGGTGTTCACCACCGACATCTGGCGGCCCTACCTGAAACCGGGCATGCCGGACGCGCACTACCTGCGGGTGGGCCGCGTCGTCACCGCGGTGGGCGTGCTCGCCGGCATGGGCACGGCGTTCATCGCGGCATCGTTCAGCAACATCATGAACTACCTGCAGACGCTGTTCTCGTTCTTCAACGTGCCGCTGTTCGCGACGTTCATCCTGGCGCTGTTCTGGAAGCGGATGACCGCGAAGGCCGGTTTCTACGGCCTGCTGGCGGGCACGATCGCGCCGATCACCTTCTACGTGGCGTACAAGACCGGCGTCGTGCCGATCGCCACCGACCAGGGCGCGAACATGATCTCCTCCATGATCGCGTTCACCGTGGACGTGGCCGTCAGCGTGCCCGTCGCGCTGGCCACCGCGCCGAAGCCGGACTCCGAGCTGCGCGGGCTCGTCTACACGAGGGCCGCGGCGAACGACCGCGGTGAGGAGCTGCCCGGCGACTCCGCGTGGTACCGCCGCCCGGCGCTGCTCGGCTGGGGCGCGATCGTGCTCGCCGCGGCCTGCTACCTCCCGTTCTCGTTCTGAGCGAATCCCGCACCTGGAAGGAGGCCACCATGACCGAACCCGACCGCCCGGAGCACGGCACACCAGATGAGCACGCCGCCGACATCGCGGAACTGGAGCGGAAATCCGGCACCGCGGCCCGGTTGTTCGACGTCCGCAGCGTGATCGGCGGGCTGTTCGTGTTCTACGGGCTGCTGATCGGCGCCGCCGGGCTGTTCGCCGACGCGGACGCGCTGGCGAAAGCGCAGGGCATCAACATCAACCTGTGGACCGGGCTGGCGATGCTGCTGGTCGGCGGATTCTTCCTGCTGTGGCTGAAGACCCGGCCGCTGCGGGTGGAACCGCCGAACGAGGAGTGACCATTCGACGCCCCGGATGAAAGGACGATCCTTGCCGCACACTCGACGGTTCCTCGCCGAACACGGCTTCGCCGCCGACGATTCTCCCGCCACCAGCGGGAAGCGCTTCCCCGACGGGGCGCACTACCGCGTGGAGATCCCCAGCACCGAAGGCCCGGAAGTGCTCGACGCGGTGCTGGAGGAGGCGCGCGCCAGAGAAGTGGTGGTGCACCGGATCTCCCAGGGCAGCGGGGCGCTGTTGCTCACCGACGTGGAGCTGGCGCGGATGGCGGGCACGGCGGCGGACGCCTCCGTCGAGCTGAGCCTGTTCGCCCGGCCGCTGGCGGGCTGGGACATCGGGGCGATGGCGACCGCGTCCGGGGGCGGCCCCGTCGCGGCGCAGGCCCGCGGCACCGACGGGCTCGTGCACGCGGTGGACGACATCCACCGCAGCGCCGAAGCGGGGGTGCGCAGCGTGCTGATCACCGACCTCGGCGTGCTGCGGATCGCCGCGAAGATGCGGGAATCCGGTGACCTGCCACCGGATCTGCAGTTCAAGATCAGCGTGCAGATGGGCTTGGCGAACCCGGCTTCGGTGCGCATCGCCGAAGATCTCGGGGCCGACACCTACAACGTGCCGACCGACCTCACCACCGGGCAGCTCGCCGCGATCCGCGCGGCGACCGACCTGCCGCTGGACGTCTACATCGAGGCGCCCGACGACCTGGGTGGGTTCGTGCGGCACCAGGAGATCGGTGAGATCGTGCGGGTCGCCGCGCCCGTCTACGTCAAGTTCGGGTTGCGCAACGCGCCGAACATCTACCCGAGCGGCACCCACCTGACGCCGACCGCGGTGGCCCTGGGGCGGGAACGGGTGCGGCGGGCCCGCATCGGCCTGGACCTGCTCGCCCGGCAATCGCCGGACGTGGGCACCTCCGTGCCGGGCGCGGACGGGCTGGCGCTGCCGCAACCGCGAAACCGGACCGCGGCCACTTCCTGGATGACCGAGCGCACGACCGACGGGGGAGCGGAATGAAGATCACCCACCTGGACACCTTCGTGCTCGGCACCCCGTGGCGGGACCTCACCTACGTGCTCGTGCACACCGACGACGGACTGGTCGGAGTCGGCGAGACGCGGATGCTCGGGCACACCCAGGCCCTGCTGGGCTACCTGCGCGAAGCCGCGCCCAGGCACATCGTCGGCACCGACCCGTTCGACCTGGAATCGCTGGTGTGGCGGATGAAGCACGGCGACTACGGGCGGGCCGGGGAGATCGCGATGTCCGGCATCGGCTGCGTCGAGATGGCGTGCTGGGACATCATCGGCAAGGCGCTCGGTCAGCCCGTGTGGCGGCTGCTCGGCGGCAAGGTGCGCGATCGGATCAAGGCCTACGCCAACGGCTGGTACACGGTGGAGCGGTCGCCCGAGGAGTTCCACGCCGCCGCGCAGGAGGTCGTGCGCCGCGGCTACCGCGCGCTGAAGTTCGACCCGTTCGGGCCGGGCCGGTGGGAACTGGAACCCGCCGAACGGCGACGCTCGGTGTCGCTGGTCGAAGCGGTGCGCGACGCCGTCGGCCCCGACGTGGAACTGCTCGTGGAGATGCACGGCCGCTTCACCCCGGCCGAAGCGGTGCGCATCGCGGGCGAGCTCACCGAGTTCTCCCCGAGCTGGATCGAGGAACCGGTGCCGCCGGAGAACTTCGCCGCACTGTCCACAGTGGCCGAGAAGGTGAGCGTTCCGGTGGCCACCGGCGAACGCGTGCACGACCGCACCGAGTTCCGCGAGCTGTTCGAGCGGCGGGCCGTGGACGTCATCCAGCCCGACATCGGGCACTTCGGCGGCATCCTGGAGACCCGCAAGGTCGCCGCCACCGCCGAAAGCCACTACGTGCTGATCGCACCGCACAACGTGGGCGGGCCGGTGCTCACCGCCGCCAACCTGCACCTGGCGGCGGCCACCACGAACTTCAAGATCCAGGAGCACTTCAACGACTTCGCCGACCGGCACGTGAAGCAGGCGGCCCCCGGGCTGCCCGAGGTCTCCGACGGCTACTTCCCGCTGCCCCAAGCACCCGGTCTCGGCGTGGAGCTCGACGTGGACTTCGTGCGCGAACACCCGCCGGAAGGCGCGCACTTCGACCTGTACGCCGACGACTGGCAGTTCCGCGGCACCGGGGGCTCCGCGTGAACGATCGTGCGGTGATCATCGATCGGCCGGGGGAGTTGCGGATCGGCCGCGTCGAAGCCGTCGAACCCGGGCCCGGCGAGGCGCTGGTGCGGGTGGCGTGGAGCGGGATCTGCGGCTCCGACCGGGAGGTGTTCACCGGCGGACGGCCCGACGCGTTCGTGCGGTACCCGGTGATCCCCGGCCACGAGTGGTCCGGCACGGTGCTCGCGGTCGGGCCCGGCGTCACCGGCGACTACGTGGGTCACCACGTCGTCGGCGAGGGATTCCGCGGCTGCCAGTCCTGCGACGCGTGCCGGCGCGGCGAGAACAACCTGTGCGGCGCGGGCTACGAGGAAACCGGGTTCACCCTGCCCGGCGCGTGGTCCGGGCACCTCGTGCTGCCCGCCCGCCTGCTGCACGTGCTGCCGCCGGAAGCCGATCTGCGGGCGGCGGCCGTGCTGGAACCGGCGGCGTGCGTCGGCGAGGCCTGCCTGCGGCTCGGCGGGGTGTCGGGGGAGCGGGTGGCCGTCGTCGGCGGCGGCAGCCTCGGGCTGCTCGGGACGCAACTGCTCGCGGCCACCGGCCCGGCGGAACTCGTCGTCGTGGAACCGAGAACGGGCCGCGAGGAGATCGCCGAGTCGTGCGGGGCCACGACCGTGCTCACCCCCCTGGAAGCGGTGCGGCGGTGCGGCCGGTTCGACGCGGTGCTCGAAACCGCGGGCACGCCCGGCACCGCGCACCTGGCGACCCGGCTGGCCCGGCGCGGCGGGCGGGTGGCGCTGACCGGGGTGCCTCCCGAGTCGGATTCGCTGCCCACGGCGCGGCTCGTGTCCGCGCAGCTCACCGTGCACACCGTGTTCGGCGCGCCGTCCCGTGCCTGGTCGCACGTGGTGCGCCTGTTCACCGCCGGGGTGCTGGACCCGGGGCGGATCATTACCCACGAGTTCGCCCTGCCCGACGCCGCCGAAGCCCTGGAGACCCTGGAGGAACCCGGCCCCCACGTCGGCAAGATCCTCCTCAACCCCCACCGATGACCCCGCGGCGATCGGAGTGAACGGACCGTTCGTCCAATCCCGTTGGACCAACGGTCCGTTCACCCCGAACCACACGCGCATCGCTGCACAGCGCAGCGCGCGATGCAACGACATCATGCAAGGCGCACGAGCTTTTTCGGAGTGAACGGACCGTTCGCCCAATCCCGTTGGACGAACGGTCCGTTCACTCGAACCCGGTGGCGACCGACGACGGTGTTGATCTCCCGGGGGGTCGGGAAGGGGGTGGGGTGAACGGACCGTTCGTCCGAGGAGATCGGTCGAACGGTCCGTTCACCCGAATCGAAGACGGGTGCCGGGGCAGTGGTGCGGATCGTGGGTGGAGGCGGGTGAACGGACCGTTCGACCAGTCCGGTTGGACGAACGGTCCGTTCACCCCGCGGGAAGGAGTCGGATGGACGTGCGGCGGTATCGGGCGGAGCAGGTCACCGAGGCGTGCGCGAAGCACGGGGAAGGGCCGGTGTGGCACGACGGCTGGCCGGGGTTGCGGTGGGTGGACATGCTCGCGGGCGACGTGCTCACGCTGCTGCCCGACGGGACCGTGCGGCGCACGCACGTGGGTTCGGTCGCCGCCGCGCTGCGGCCGAGGATCGGTGGCGGCGCGGTGCTCGCGGTGGAACGGGGCTTCGCGCTCGCCGACGACGACCTCACCGACGTGCGCCCGTTCGGCGAGCAGTGGGCCGATCCGGGAGTGCGGATGAACGAGGGCGGCTGCGACCCGCACGGCCGGTTCTACTGCGGATCGATGGCCTACGCGGCCACTCCCGGCGCGGGCGCGCTCTACCGGCTCGACGCGTCCGGGCGCGCGGAGGTGGTGCTGGACGGCGTGACGATCTCCAACGGCCTGGCGTGGAGCCCCGACGGCGCCCGCGCCTACTACGTGGACACGCCGACGCAGCGGGTGGACGTGTTCACCTACCGCGACGGCGAGCTCACCGACCGGAGGCCGTTGGTGCGCATCGACCCGGTGGTGGGAGCTCCGGACGGGTTGACGGTGGACGCCGAGGGCTGCGTGTGGGTGGCGCTGTGGGGCGGCGCGGCGGTGCACCGCTACGCGCCGGACGGCGGGTTGCTCGCCGTGGTGGCGCTGCCGGTGCCGCGCGTGACCGCGTGCACCTTCGGCGGCGTCGACCGGACGGACCTCTACATCACGACCTCCCGCCAGGAGACGGACGTGCGTCGCCACCCGGAGGCCGGCGCGTTGTTCGTGCTCCGCGACGCGGGGCGCGGCCTGCCGGTCCTGCCCTGCGCGATGAGCCGACCTGGCACGCGTTGATCAGACCGTCCGCTCGACCGGGATTCCGGATGACATCCTGAGCTCGACGCAGAGGAGGTCCATCGTGGTGACCGTTCGCCCGTCGATCGGAGCCGTGGAACACGGGGCGCTCGTCGCGATCTGGCGCAGCGCGGTCGATGCGACGCACACCTTCCTCGCCGCCGCGGATCGCGACGAGATCGAGCGGCACCTGGCGTCGGACCACTTCCCCGCGGTCGTCCTCTCGGTCGCGGAGATCGACGGCGATCCGGTGGGTTTCGCGGGCACGCTCGACGGGAACCTGGAGATGCTCTTCGTCGACGCGGCTCACCGCGGGAGCGGGATCGGCACAGCGCTCCTGCGGCACGCGATCGCGGAGCACGGCGTGACGAGGCTCGACGTCAACGAGCAGAACGAGCAGGCCGCGAGCTTCTACGCCCACCGCGGCTTCGAAGTCACCGGCCGCAGCGAGACCGATGACGCGGGCCGCCCCTACCCGCTGCTCCACCTGCGACTCGGCTCCGCGTCCTGACGCGGAGCCCCATCCCGACCGCCCGACACGCCCCGGTCCACAGCCCCCTCCGCCTCCGCCCGATCTGGGGATGAATCCCTCACCTGTGGACAACTTCCCCGATTTCTCGCGAAATCGTTCGGCAACGGCCACGGCGTAGCGCCGAGAATCACCTGTTGATCTGCACGGATAACCATCTTGTAGTGGTGGGCGGTGGTTCAATTTCTCGCGAAATTGCGGGGGGTTGGAGCAGGTGCGGCTTGGTTCGGCGGAGCGGGCGGCAAGGTTGCGGCAAGGCGTTGACAACGTTGCGCAAGGGGGCGTTCGATGGCTCGCGCCGCGCCGATCAGGCGGTGCGGCGCGACGGAGCGGAGGCGGTGTGGCGGCAACGCTGACCGAAGTGGCCGAGCACGCGGGCGTGGCGCTGTCCACGGCGTCCCGCGCGTTCGGCGAACCGGGCAGGCTCGGCGCGGACACCTTGCGCAAGGTGCTCGCCGCCGCCGAGGAACTCGGCTACGAACCCGGGCGTTCCCGCCGCGCGGGCGACCTGCCGCGCGGCACCACGGTCGCCGTGGTCGTGCCCGACATCGCCAACCCCGTGTTCGGCGCCTTCGTCAAAGCAGCGCAGGGCGAGGGCCGGCACCGCGAGCAGACCGTGGTGCTCGCCGACACGGCCTTCGACCGCGACCGCGAGCGGGACGTGATCGCGCGGCTGCGGGACCGGGCCGACGGCATCGTCGTGTGCTCGCCGCGGCTGGACGCCGAGGAGTTGCCCGCGCTGTGCGGGCGCACCCCGGCGGTGCTGGTGAACCGGGAGACGGCCGGAGTCGACTGCGTGCTCACCGACGCGACCGACGGCTTGCGCCAGACCGCGGACTACCTGATCGCGCTCGGGCACCGCCACCTCGCCTACGTGCAGGGGTCCGCGCGTTCCTGGTCGAACACCCATCGGCTCGGCATCGTCACCGCGCTCGCCGAGCAGGCCGGGGTGCGGCTCGACGTGCTGGGCCACCAGGCGGAGACGGTCGCGGGTGGCACCGCGGCCGCGGCCGGGGTCGTCGCGAGCGGAGCCACCGCGGTGATCGCGCACAACGACCTGGTGGCGCTCGGCATCGTCGCGGGCGCGCGGACGCTGGGCGTGCACGCCCCGGCGGACCTGAGCGTCGTCGGCTTCGACGACATCCCGCTGGCCGAGGTGACCCACCCGGCGCTGACGAGCATCGCCGCGCCGATGGATCGCGCCGGGGCGGTGAGCGTGGAGCTGCTGCACCGCGCCGTCGCGGGTGAGCGGCGCCTGCCGCGCACGGTGCACCTGCCCACTCAGCTCGTGGTGCGCGGCACCACCGGGCCCGTCCGAGAGGGGATCGCATGAGCCGCGACCGGATCGCGGCGGCCGAAGTGCTGATCACCAGCCCCGGCCGCAACCACGTCGCCCTCAAGATCACCACGGCCGACGGGGTCGTCGGCTGGGGCGATGCGACGCTCAACGGCCGCGAACTCGCCGTCGCCTCCTATCTGCGCGATCACCTGGCGCCGCTGCTGATCGGCCGCGATCCGGCGCGCATCGAGGACACCTGGCAGTACTTCTACCGGGGCGCGTACTGGCGGCGCGGGCCGGTCACGATGACCGCGATCGGGGCCGTGGACCTGGCGCTGTGGGACATCAAGGGCAAGACCGCCGGGCTGCCGGTGTACGAACTGCTCGGCGGCGCCGTCCGCGACCGGGTGCTGAGCTACACCCACGCGTCGGGATGGGACCTGCCGGAACTGCTCGACTCCGTGGACGCCCAGCGGGAGCGCGGTTTCCGCGCGGTGCGGGCGCAATCCGGCGTGCCGGGCCTGGACACCGTCTACGGCGTGCACCGGGGAGCCGCCGGCTACGAACCGGCGGGCCGGGGCGCCGCGCCGCACGAGGAGGTGTGGGACACCGCCGCCTACCTGCGCCACGCGCCGGAGGTGCTCGCCGGGGTGCGCGAGCACGTCGGCCCGGAGCTGCACCTGCTGCACGACGCGCACCACCGGCTCACGCCCGGTGAAGCGGCGCGGCTCGGGCGGGCGCTGGAACCGGTGGACCTGTTCTGGCTGGAGGACGTCACGCCGGCCGAGAACCAGGAGGTGCTGCGCCGGGTGCGCGCGCACACCACGACTCCGCTGGCCATCGGCGAGGTCTTCAACACCGTGTGGGAGTGCCAGACGCTGATCACCGAGCAGCTCATCGACTTCGTCCGCACCTGCGTGACCCACGCGGGAGGGATCACGCACCTGCGGCGGATCGCGGCGCTCGCGGAGCTGTGGCAGGTCCAGCTCGGTCCGCACGGCCCGTCGGACGTGTCGCCGGTGGCGCTGGGCGCGTCGCTGCACGTGGGGCTGAGCACGCCGAACTTCGCGATCCAGGAGTACATGGGCTACGGCGAAGCGGTGCACGAGGTCTTCCCGCACTCGTGGCGCTACGCCGACGGCCACCTGCACCCCGGCGACGAGCCGGGCCTGGGCGTCAGCGTGGACGAGGACGCCGCCGCGAAGTTCCCGTACGAACCCGCCTACCTGCCCGTCGCGCGCCGCCGCGACGGTTCGATGACGGATTGGTGAGCAGATGACCACGCCCCGCCTCGCGGCGAGCACCGCGCCCCTGGCCGCGCTGCTGCGGCCCGCTCCGCCGGAGCGCACCGGGATCGTCCACTTAGGACTCGGCAACTTCCACCGCGCGCACCAGGCCGTGCACACCGCGCAGGCCCTCGCGCACACCGACGGGCCCTGGGGAATCCTCGGCGTGGCAGGGCGTTCCACCGACGTCGCCGACGCGATGCGCGAGCAGGACCTGCGCTACTGCGTGCTCGAACTGTCGGCGCACGGCAGCCGTGCCGTCGTGCCCGCCGTGCACACCGGAGTGCTCGTCGCCGCGCAGCAGACCGACGCGGTGCTCGACGCCATCGCCGCGCCCGACACCCGGATCGTGACGATCACCGTCACCGAACGCGGCTACACCTACTCGCCGCGCACCCACGCGCTCGACGTCGACTCCGAGCCGGTGCGCGCGGACCTGCGCGGCGACGCGCCGCCGCGCACCACCATCGGGCAGATCGCGCGCGGCCTGCAACGCCGGGCGCGCGCCGGATCCGGGCCGATCACCGTGCTCAGCTGCGACAACCTCGGCGCCAACGGGCGGCGGACGCGGCGGCTGGTGCGGGAGTTCATCGCCGAGCTCCCCGCCGCCGAACGCGACGAGCTCGAACCGTGGCTGGCCGAATCGGTGACGTTCCCCAACAGCATGGTCGACCGCATCGTGCCCGCCACCACCGACGAGCACCGCGAGGCGGCCCGCGCGCTGCTCGGCGCCCGCGACGCGGTCCCGGTGCCCGCGGAACCGTTCAGCATGTGGGTGCTGGAGGACGAGTTCGCCGCGGGCAGGCCCGCGTGGGAGCACGCGGGCGCGCTGTTCACCGACGACGTCGAGGCCTACGAGCTGCTGAAGTTGCGGCTGCTCAACGGAACCCACTCGCTGATCGCCTACCTGGGCGCCCTCGACGGGTGCGACACCATCCCCGAGGCGATCGAGCGGCCGTTCATCGCCGACGCCGCCCGGCGGGCCCTGCGCGACGACTACCTGCCGACGCTGGAGGTGCCCGACGCGATCGACGCCGACGACTACGTGCAGCGGCTGTTCGAGCGGTGGGCGAACTCCGCGCTGCGCCACCGGACCCGCCAGGTCGGTTCGGACGGTTCGGTGAAGCTCGCCCAGCGCGTGCCCGATCCCGCGCTGGCGCACCTGCGCTCCGGGCGGGTCCCGCAGCAGCTGGCGTTGACGGTCGCCGCCTACCTGTGCTGCCTGGCGCCGGCCGCCGACGCCGGTCCGCACGCGGCGGCGATGTCCGACCCGGCGCGGGACGCGCTCGTGGAGTCCTCGCGCCGCAACGGTTCCACCCGGTCCTTCGTGGACGACGTGCTCGGCGGTGGGCTGCTCGGCGCGGAACTCGCCGGGCACGGCGAGTTCGCCGCGCGGGTCGCCGAACTCGTCGACCTCATCACCCGGCACGGCCCGGCCGCCGCGGTCCGCGAGACCACCACCTGACCGAACCCCGCAGAACCACCCCGCCGTCGCGCACCGCCGCGACCTGATCCATTCGAGGACGCATGGACAGCAGAGCACCCGCCGGCACCGCCGCGCCGTCCCAGCCCGCCGACCCGCGCTCGGTGCGCCGAGCGGCGTGGGCGGGCCTGATCGGCACCGCGCTGGAGCAGTACGACTTCGTCATCTACGGCACCGCCTCCGCGCTGGTGTTCAGCGAGCTGTTCTTCCCCGGGGTGTCCCCGGCGGCCGGATTGCTCGCCAGCTTCAGCACCTACGCGGTCGGCTTCGCCGCGCGCCCGCTCGGCGGCCTGTTCTTCTCCCGGCTGGGAGACCGGCTCGGGCGCAAGTGGGTGCTGGTGACGACGTTGCTGCTGATGGGCGGCTCCACGCTGGCGATCGGCCTGCTGCCGACGTTCGACCAGGTCGGGCTGCTCGCCCCGGTGCTGTTGCTGCTGTGCCGCTGCCTGCAAGGTCTCGGTGCCGGAGCGGAGCAGGCCGGTGGCGCCACCTTGCTCACCGAGACCGCGGCACCCGGTAGGCGGGGGCGGCTGGCGGCGCTGGTGATGACCGGCGCGGCGCTGGGCACCGCGTTCGGCGCGGTTGCCTGGGTGCTGGCGCAGCTGCTGCCGGAGGACCAGCTGATGAGCTGGGGCTGGCGGCTGGTGTTCGCCAGCAGCCTCCTCGTGACCGTCGCCGCGCTGATCCTGCGGCGCAGGCTCGCCGAAAGCCCCGTGTTCCAGGAGATCCAGCAGCAGGAAGCGGAACCGCGCCGACCCGTGGCGGAGGTCTTCCGGCGCGGCAGGCGCCCGCTGCTGCTGGTGTTCTTGATGAACGTCGGCGCGAGCGCCCAGTCCTACACCTACCAGGTGTTCATGGCGTCCTACCTGGTGTCCTCCGTCGGAGTCGACGCCGAGCTCGTCCCGAAGGTGTTGCTGATCGGTGCGCTGTGCGGCGGTGTGGCCGCCGCCGGGTTCGGCGCCCTGTCCGACCGGTTCGGGCGCAAACCCGTGTACGCGACGATCATGGGCGCGCTGGTCCTGCTGCCCGGACCGAGCTTCATCGCGCTGAGCACCGGATCCACCACCGCGATCGTCGTGGTGATCGTGCTCGGCTTCATCCTCGCCTGCCACGGCGGCGTCGGCGTGCAGATGAGCTACTTCCCGGAATTGTTCGGCACCCGGTACCGCTACGCGGGCGTGACGCTGGGCCGCGAGTTCTCCTCGGTGCTCGGCGGCGGTGTCGCCCCGCTGCTGTGCACGGCGCTGGTCGCCGCGTTCGCCGGATCGTGGATCCCGGTCGCGATCTACATGTCCGCGGTCGCGCTGATCAGCTTCGTCGCGACGTTGCGCAGCCCGGAAACCCTGAACCGCAACCTCACCAGCGCCGACGATGCATGATTGCCTGTCTTCGGTCTCGGCTTGCGCAGGGGTCGGGTGGCGGAACCTCAGGTGTCTTCTCGCTGCGGGATCTTTTTCCCTAGTGGCTCCGCCACGAGGGAAAAAGCTGTCCTCGCGAGAAGAACGCTGAGAACCCGCGGGTGGTCGATCTGCGTGCGTGGTCGCTGCTCAGCGGCTTCGCCGCTGGCAAGACACAGATCAACGACGTCGCTCACCTGGAACGACGGCGGGTGGTAACGGCAAACGGGAGTGCATTGCTCCGTTCGCGTTGTTGACCGGGGGTGCCGGACGCGCTCTGATGGGTGATCACGTTGGAGAGCCGGTGCTCGCCGTCGAGGAACGAGGAATCCCGAGATGAGTTTCCACTTCACGTCGCCCACGCGGGTCGGTGGTGTCCGGGCCGTGCTGATCGCGCTGGTAGCGGTGGCGGCGGCGGTGGCGGTCGCGCTGCTGGTCGCGGTGCAGCCACCGGCGAGCGCGGTGGACGGCAAGCACGCGGCGCTCTACTACCAGACCCAGTACGACGGGGACCGGTACGTTTCGCCGCTGGAGCTGACCGCGAACGGCGCACCGGTGACCGACGTGATCGTCGGCGCGGTCCACCTGAACTCGCCGACGGAACTGCACCTCAACGACGATCCGCCGGACGCCGCGAAGTACGACCAGATGTGGACGGACCTGCGCGCGCTGCAGGACGGCGGCGTGCAGGTGCTCGGCATGGTCGGCGGCGCCGCGCACGGCAGCTTCCAGCGGCTGGACACCGAGTTCGACACCTACTACCCGCTGCTGAAGGACTTCCTGAGCACGCGCGGGCTCGACGGCGTGGACCTCAACGTCGAGGAGGAGATGTCGCAGCAGGGCATCCAGCGGCTCATCACCGCGCTGCGCGCCGACTTCGGGCCGGACTTCCTCATCACGATGGGGCCGGTGGCCAGCGCGCTGTCCGGTGGCGGCAACCTCTCCGGGTTCGACTACGACCAGCTCTACCGCGAGGTCGGCGGCGAGATCGCCTGGTTCAACGCCCAGTTCTACAACGGCTGGGGCGACGCCTCGTCGACTGCGGACTTCGACGCGATCGTCGACCGCGGGGTGATCCCGGCGGAGCGGATCTCGGTGACCGCGCTGACGAACCAGGGCAACGGCGGCTCCGGCTACGTCGACGTCGCGGGGTTGCGGGCCACGCTGTCGGCGTTGCAGGCCGCGCACCCGAACTTCGCCGGGGTGACCGGGTGGGAGTATTTCAACTCCCAGCCCGCCGAGGGCTCAGACCCGTGGCAGTGGCTCATCGACGTCGCGAGCGCCTGGAACTGACCCGGGTTCGGAACACGGCACGTCCTAGCCTCCGGGAGCGGGGCGTGAGGGTTGAGAACCGGTGCACTGGGAGACGTTTTCCTGTTGCGCCGTCGGGTAACCCGGGGGCTGCTTCCGCTGTCGGAGGCGGTTCGGCGGCGGCACGGCCCGCCGCCCCCGCGTCCGGCGCACCCGACGGAAAGGGGACCGGACCGTGCCCGCTTACGCGACGCTGAACCCGACCACCGGCAGGACCGAACAGGAGTTCGCCGGGCTCGACGACTCGGCCGTGCCCGAAGTCCTGCGCCGCTCGGACGACGCCTTCGCGGACTGGCGCGCGACGCCCGCGGCCGAGCGCGCGCAGCTGCTGATCCGGATCGCCGACGCCTACGGCCGCCGCGAGCAGGAGCTCGCCGAGCTGATCACGACCGAGATGGGCAAGCCTCGGAACGAGGCGGTCGGCGAAGTGCGGCTGGCCGCCGCGATCTACCGCTGGTACGGCGAACACGGCCCGGACCTGCTGGAACGCGAAGTGCTCGACCCGCAGGGATCCGACGAGTCCGTGGTGCAGACCGAGCCCGTCGGCCCGCTGATCGGTGTGATGCCGTGGAACTACCCCTACTACCAGGTGGCCCGGTTCGTCGCCCCGAACCTCATGGCGGGCAACACCATCATCCTCAAGCACGCGCACCTCTGCGCGGCCTCGTCGGAGCTCATGGCCGAGATCGTGCACACCGCCGGGGTGCCCGCGGACGCCTACCTCAACGTGTTCGCGAGCAACGAGCAGATCGCCGACATGATCGCCGACCCCCGGGTGCGCGGCGTCTCGCTGACCGGCAGCGAACGCGCCGGTGCTTCGGTGGCCGAGACCGCGGGCCGGAACCTGAAGAAGGCCGTGCTGGAGCTGGGCGGCTCCGACGCGTTCATCGTCCTCGACGACGGCGACCTCGAACGGACCGCCGAGGTCGGCGCCCGGGCGCGGCTGTCCAACACCGGGCAGGCCTGCAACTCCCCGAAGCGGATGATCGTGGGCAACGACCGGCTCGACGAGTTCACCGCCATCGTCACCGAGGCCTTCGAGTCCGCCCAGGTGGGAGACCCCGCCAACCCGAGCACGCAGGTCGGCCCGCTGTCGTCGACCGGTGCGCGGGACGCGGTGGTCGACCAGGTCCGCCGCGCCGTCGAGCAGGGCGCCACCCTGCACACCGGGGGCGACGCGCTCGACGGCGACGGAGCGTTCATGCGCCCGGCCGTGCTGACCGGCGTCACCCCGGACATGGACGCCTACTCCGAGGAGATCTTCGGACCGGTGGCCGTCATCCACGGCGTCGAATCGGACGACGAGGCGGTCGCGCTGGCCAACGACGTGGGCTTCGGGCTCAGCGGTTCGGTGTGGGGCGCGGACATCGAGCGCGCGCAGCGGATCGCCGACCGGCTAGAGGTGGGCATGGCCTACGTCAACGAGCACGGCACGACGCTGCCGGGCCTGCCGTTCGGCGGCGTGAAGCGCTCCGGTTTCGGCCGCGAACTCGGCCGCTGGGGGATGGGGGAGTTCGTCAACACCCGGCTGCGCCGGACGTCGAAGACGAAGAAGTAGCGCTCCCGCCCCGGAAAACGATCCACGTCGGGCCGTGCCCTCAGTCGCAGGGCACGGCCCGGCGTGTGCGCGGCGGAATCCGCACTGGCTGTCTTTGATCTCGGCTTGAGCAGTGGGGCGCTCAGCGGAACCTCAGCGGCTTCCTCGCCGCGGGATCGATTTCTCAGGTAGCTCCCTACACCGCGAAATCGCTGTCCTCGCGAGGAAGCCGCTGAGAACCCGCCGGTGGTCGCCTTGCTCAAGCCGGTCACTGCTCAGCGGCTCCGCCGCTGACAGGACAACGACCAACGACGTCGCTCACCTGGGAAGACAAGATCAAGCGCAGGCGGTCAGGCGTCGTCCCAGGTCTGGGCGACGGCGTGCACCTTGACCCCGAGGGACTGGGCCACGGCGGTCTCGCCGGGCGGAGCGGCGTCGTCGGTGATCAGCGTGTCGTAGCCGCTGACGTCGCCGTGGGCGTAGGTGGCGGAGCGGCCGAACTTGCTGTGGTCCACGGCGAGGACCGCTCGCCGCGCCGAGTGCACGAACGCCTCCTTGTTCTCCGCGTACTCCCGCATGGGGTGCGAGAGCCGTCCTTCGTGGACGCAGGTCGCGGTGAGGAACGCGACGTCGACGTGGAACCGTTCGAGCTGGCGCACCACCTCGGGGCCCGCGCAGGACTCGAACTCCGGGTAGAAGCGGTCGCCGAGCAGGGTCACCTGCGTCGAGGACTCCGACAGCAGGTAGGCCACCCGCAGCGAATTGGTGATCACGTGGGTGTCCTCGGTCTGCCCGAGCAGCCGGGCGAGCGGGAACAGGGTGCTGCCGCAGTCGAGCAGCACGGTGCTGCCGGGGGCGACGTGGTGGCGCAGTTCCTCGCCGATGGCCGCTTTGGCCTCGCGGTGCATGTTCTCCCGGAACTGCAGCGAACTCTCGATGTCCACAGTGGACAGCGCGATGGCCACGGCGCGCCGCTTGTGCAGCAGCTTGCGCTCGTGCAGGTCGTCGAGGTCGCGGTGCATCGTCATCAGGCTCACGCCCAGCCGGGCCGCGAGGTCGTCGATGCGCACCTCCCCGCCCTTGCCGACATGACGTAGGACCGCCTGGCGGCGCTGCTCCACCTCGGCCCTGGACTTCCTGCTCGACATCGTCGCCTCCCCTCGACCCCTAATTTATCCCACATTTTGCGTGAAGATCTTGAAAAGATCTGAGAAATCTAGCATCTTGATCTCACACAACCGGCCGACCGCCGCGGCTACCGCGACCGGCCGGAGGTATCCAAGGCCACCACCGCGAGGTGGATGACCAGTAAAAACACCCGGACCGCCCTGCGTTGCAGCGAGGCGATCCGGCTGCACCGAACCGGGCACCGAAGCCCGTCAGGAGGTCCTCACCGTGGTATCTACCGACCACGAACCCCCCGCATCCGCGTCGTCCGGCGGCGGGACGACGTTCTTCGATCGCATCGGCATCCCGCGCACCCTGCTCTGGGGCTACGTCGGGATGTTGCTGTTCATGATCGGCGATGGGGTGGAGACCAGCTACCTCTCCACCTACTTCAAGGTCGACCTGGGCTTCTCCGAGTCCAGCGTCGGCATCGTGTTCACCGTCTACGGCCTCGCCGCAGCGGTCGGAGCCTTCCTCGCCGGCGGCCTGTCCGACAAGTGGGGACCGCGCAAGGTCATGATGGTGGGTGCCGCCCTGTGGGCGGTCTGCCACGTGCTGATGCTGACGATCGGCATCCCCACCAGCAACTACGTGCTGATCCTGCTCACCTACGGGGTGCGCGGTCTCGGCTACCCGCTGTTCGCCTACGGCTTCCTCGTCTGGATCATGGTCGGGGCGCCGGAGAAGCAGATCAGCAAGGCGCTCGGCTGGTACTGGTTCGCGTTCACCATGGGCTACCCGGTGCTGGGTTCCGCCCTGGTCTCCGGGCTCAAGCCGGCCCTGGGCTTCTACCCGACGCTGTGGGTCTCGCTCGCGCTGATCGCCGCCGGTTCCATCATCGTGTTCACGATGCTCAAGGAGCGCTCCGGTTTCACGCCGCTGGCCACCGACGGTTCCAGCATGGTCCAGACGCTCGTCGGCTGCTTCACCATCATGTTCTCCCGGCCGCGAGTCGGTCTGGGCGCGCTGACGCGGCTGATCAACACCACCTCGCAGTTCGGCGTGTGGGTCTTCACCCCGCTCTACCTGATCGAGCAGGTCGGATTCAACTCCGAGGAGTGGTCCACGCTGCTGATGATCATGATGGGCTCGAACCTGGCCGGCGTGGTCGCCTTCGGCGCGCTCGGCGACCGGTGGAGCAGGCACAAGACCATCGTCTGGTTCGGCGGTGTGCTCGGCGCGGTCGCCTGCCTCGGCCTGTACTACGTGCCCAATGCCGTCGGGCACAGCTACATCCCGGTCGCGATCACCGTGGCGATCTTCGGCGTCGGTCTCGCCGGTTACGTGCCGCTGCCCCCGCTGATGACCCAGCACGCCCCCGGTCGCAAGGGCCAGGTCATGTCGACCTACACCCTCGGCGCCGGTGCGAGCCAGGCCGTCGGCCCGGCCATCGGTACCGCGTTCATCGGCATCATCGGCATCCAGGGCGTCATGTGGATCTACGCCGTGCTGCACCTGGTCAGCGCCGCGCTCGCGATGATCATTCGGGAGCCCAGCGCGGAAGCTCAGCGCGAAGCCGCGGAGCTGCCCGAGGACAACACCGTGGTCGCGCACTGACCACGAGTCGGACTCGGCTCGTCCCCCCGGAGAGCCGAAACGGCACGACCTCCGACTTCCCGCCGCGGCGCCACCCGCCGCGCCGGAAGTGCTGAGATCTTTCGGCGGAGCCGGCGCCCCCACGAGGGGCGCCGGCTCCGCCGTTTCCGCTCGCACGGCGCGACCGGGATCAGGACCTCGCCGCGGCGGTCTTCTTCTTCGGCGACACCCGCAACGTGATGTCCGCGGTGACGACCGGTTCGCCGGAGGTGTCGAGGATGCGCACCGGCACCACCCACTCGGCGGGCTCGTCGCCGGGTTCCGGCAGCGGGTTCAGCTCGGCGACGCCGACGACGTCGGTGCTGGCCTTGGCGACGTAGCGCACCGCCATCCCGACCGGGATCCACCGGTGCGTGGCCGGGACGCTCGCTTCGGCGAGGACTCCGGCGGCGACCTCCGCGACGTTGCAGGCGGCGATCGCGTGGAACGTCCCGATGTGGTTGTGCACGGCGCGGCGCTTCTTCGAGCGCACCTCGCAGTAGCCCGGTTCCAGCCGGACGATGTGCGGCCGGACGGTCCGGAAGTACGGCGCGCGCAAGCACACTCCCCAGGAGAACAGCCTGGTCCCGAGTGGACGCGGTGAGAACTTGCGCCACATCTCCAGCGTAGAGGACATCGTGGGTCTCCTTCGGGGCGGACGTCGTTGCCGGTGCCGCACATTACCGGCGGGTAACCCGCGGGTCGGCCCCCGGTCGGTCGACCGCCGCGTCGGGCCCCCTCGTGATCCTCGTCCGGTTTTCGCCGGGCACCGCCGCTGGGCTGCGACGATGGGGCCGGGCGGCGGCTCGCTGCGCCGCCCGGTTCCACAGCGTGCGGTGCCGGTTCCGCGTCGAACCGGCGCCAGTGAGGAGAGCGCATGAGTGCCCCCGGCCTGAACGTCGTCATCGCCGACACCAACCTGCTGCCGCTGCGCGCGGAGATCGAGGCGGACCTGCCCGCGGGCACGCGGGTGAGCTGGCCGGACCGGCAGGACGCCGAGGCGATGCGGGCCGCCGTGGCCGACGCCGACGTGTACGTCTCGGGCAACCTCCCGGAGGACCTGGCGAAGGCGGGGGAGCGGTTGAAGCTGGTGCACGCGGCAGGCGCGGGCACCGACGGCATCGCGGTGCGGGCCCTGCCGCGCGGCGCGGTCGTGGCGAACACCTTCCACCACGAGAAGTCCATCGCCGAATACGTCGTCGCCGCAAGCACCATGGTGCGCCGCGACTTCCACGGCCAGGACGCGGCTCTGCGCGCGGGCCGGTGGGAGACTCCTGTCTACAGTGGACGTGCGCCGTGGGTGAACGCGCTGACCGGCGCGACGATCGGCTTCGTCGGCTTCGGGCACATCGGCAAGATCACCTGGCAGCGGTTCCGCGCGTTCGAGGCGCAGGGCGTCGCCGTCACCCGCCGGGGCGAGGTCGACGCCGCCGCGGAAGGTCTGGAGTGGACCTCCACCATCTCGGATCTGGGCGCACTGCTGGAGATCTCGGACGTCGTGGTGCTCTCCACGCCGCTCACGCCGGAGACGACCGGGCTGATCGGCGCGGCCGAACTGGCGCGGATGCGCGAGACCGCGGTCCTGGTCAACGTCGGTCGCGGGCCCATCGTCGACGAGCGGGCGCTGTACGACGCGTTGCGCGACGGCGTGATCGGCGGCGCCGCCATCGACGTCTGGTACGACTACCCGGTTCCCGGCGAGGTGAAGCACCCGAGTTCGCTGCCGTTCCACGAACTCGGCAACGTGCTGATGACCCCGCACTCCTCCGGGCTGACCCGCCAGACCTTCGCCGGTCGCTCCGCGGACATCGTGGCGAACATCCGCCGGCTCGCCGCGGGCGAGCAGCTGCGCAACGTGGTGACCACGGCCTGACCCGCGCGCCGCGGCCCGCGTCCGCGCGGGCCGCGGTGTGATCGCGTTCATGCCCGCAAATCCGGCGAATTGATTAGGGTAGGCAAAGTTAACTTCAGAGGAGTTGCGCATGCCTGCCCGCCCTCGCGGCCCGGTCCTCGCGACCGCGCTGCTCAGCGCCGTCCTGATGCTCGCCGGATGTTCGGGAGGTCCGTCGGCGGCGCCCGACGTTCCCGCCGGTGACGCGGACTGGACCCCGGTCACCGTGTCCACCGCCTTCGGTGAGGTCACGGTTCCGCAGCGCCCGCAGCGCGTGGTCACCCTCGGCTGGGGCGACGCGGAGGTCGCGCTGGCGCTCGGCGTGCAGCCGGTGGGCAGCGCGGACTGGCTCGGCGTCGGCGGCGACGGGCTCGGCGAGTGGGTCCAGCAGCGCTACGAGCCGGAGCCGCCGCCGATGCTCGGCACGCTCGACGTGAACATGGAACGGCTCGCCGGACTCGCGCCCGACCTGATCCTCGACACCAGGGCCAGCGGCGCCCCCGACCGGTACGAGCAGCTCAGCGGTCTCGGCGTGCCGGTGATCAGCATCCCCGAAGGCGCGCGGCAGTACACCACCACGTGGCAGCAGCAGCTCGACCTCATCGGCACCGCGCTCGGCGAACGGCCGAAGGCGCAGCGGCTCCGCGCCGACCTGGAGGCGAAGTTCGCGCGGGCCGCCCGCGAGCACCCCGAGTTCGTCGGCGCGACCTCCGTCGTCGGAGCGCGCACCGTGCGCGGTTTCGGCGCCTACGTGGACGGCACCAGCCGCGTGGAGTTCATGCGCGCCTTGGGCTTCCGCAACTCACCGGCGATCCAGGAGCTCGCGGGCACCGGGTTCTCCGTGCCGATCTCGCAGGAACGGCTGGACCTGCTCGACGCGGACCTCACCGTGATGACCACCATCGGCCTGGACCCGCAGGTGCTCATCGACGATCCGCTCTACCGGGCCGTTCCCTCCGTGCGGGAGGGGCGGGACGTCGTGTTCACCGACGACGTCGTCTCCTCGGCCTTCGCCAGCGCCACCGCGGTGGGCATCCCGTACGCCCTCGACCACCTCGTGCCGCGACTGGCCGAAGCGGTGAGCCGCTGAGGACCCCGATTTCCGCCCGGATTCCCGGGAAGCAGGTCCGCAGCGGGCTCACCGCCGGGCCGGGGATCAGCCGCGGATCGTCGTGGTGATCCAGTCGCGGTAGGACTCGACCTTGGTCCACTGGCCGTAGCCCGTGCTGCACTTCCCGTCGTCGTCACCGGGACCGCTGGTGACGCCGATCAGCTCCCACTCGCCTTCCCGGCCGAGGATCTGCGGGCCGCCGGAGTCGCCTTCGCAGGCGCTGGTGCCGGGAACGGCTCCTTCGGCGCAGAAGTTGCGCTGGGGGTCGATGCCGGTCGTGCACCGGTCGCCGGGCACGATCCGGGTGCTGATCTCCTGCAGCTTCTGGGCTATGTCCTGGGTTTTCTCGTTGGTCCGGCCCCAGCCGATGGCACGCGGCAGCTCCTGGGGAGGTTCGGGGTCGGCGGAAAGCCGGGCCGGCTTGTTCGGCACCGCGTGGTCCAGCCGGAGCAGCGCGAGGTCCGCCGCGGACCCCTTGTGGTTCGGGTGCACGACGATCTGCGTGACGTTGGCCGTGCTGCCGCCGGCGCTGCGGTCATCGCTGCCGATGCGCGCGGTCACGCCTTGCGGCGAGCGCGGCGTGGACTCGCCGTTCTGGCCCGTGTCCGTGACGCAGTGCGCCGCCGTGAGCACCCAGTCGGGAGCGACGAGCGAACCGCCGCAGAAGAACTTCTTGTCGTGATCGAGGCTCGTCATGAAGTCGTACGAGTCGGTCGCCGTCTTGCCGCCGATGATCGCGGGAGCCATCTGGGCACCCACGGCGGCCGGAGCGACCAGCAACGATGCCGCGACCGCGGCGATGGACAGACACAGGCGCATGGAAGCCCCTCCACTCGGAAGCGGCCGACTCTAGGGTCGCCGAGGTGGTCCGTCCAGAGTGCTCAGGGCGGGAATGTGCCTTAGGACACGCCCGGATTCGGCCTTTTTCGCGGAGCGTTCCTGATCCGGCACTCGGTGAATTCGCCCGCATGTTCCGGAACTTTCCGGTGCAGGTCAGCGCGCCGGAGGGTCGCACCGTCGCGTTGAGTCGTCGGTCGAACACGGTGAGCGCCGGAATCCGGGCTCGTGGTGGCAGATTCGCGTCTCTTTCCGAACGACCTGCGTAGCCGGCGGCTCAGCGGAACCTCAGCGGCTTCCTCGCTGCGGGATCGATTTCCGATGTATGCCATGCACGGCGAAATCGCTGTCCTCGCGAGGAAGCAGCTGAGAACCCGCCGGTGGTCGTTTTACTCAAGCTGGTCGCTGCTCAGCGGCTCCGCCGCTGACAAGAAAATGATCAAAAGACGTTCTTGACGGACCCTGAGGGAGGCGACGATCCGCACGACAGACCCCTGCCGTTCCCGGTACAGGGCGTCGGTGGAGCCTCGTCGCGATGTGCTCGTGCACGTGCGCGACCGCGCCACGTGGTGGCGCGGTCGTGGGTGAACGGTGCTCGCGGAGGTTCAGAGCCGCTTGCCGATCCGCTTGGCGTGCTTGCAATCCGGGCAGTTCACGCTGCCGTGGAACAGCTTCTCCGTGAACGTGTTCTCCCCGAACGACTTCCCGCATAGCGAGATCGCCTGGCCGTTCAACCAGGAGACGTCGGCGCCGTGGGTGATTCCGTCGTGCAAGATCGCGCTTTTCATGAGCGTCCCTTCCAGTGCTGATGCCAACTTCCGGATGAAGCCCTCCCCGAATGGAGCATCAGAACATCACTGACGATCACTTACGGCAACGATCGTTTGATGGCCTGCCGCTGTGCGGTCGTCCTGCGACGACGAACGGTTGATCAGGTTCGGCCCGTCTGATCACTTAACGTAGTTTTGTTGTGCGGCCTGGTCCGTTCGGATTCGGCGGTTCGGGGCGTTCTGCTCGGATGGCGGAATGTTTTCGGCCACGTCCTGGGTTCCACCCTCGGCGACCGCCGATCTCAGCACTTCGGAAGGAGCGGCCACGGTGCCGTACCTGGAACAGGCCGATCACCCGGACATCTTCGTCGAGCACGGATATCCGGAGCACATCGCGGATCTCGGCGAGATCCGCATGAACTACGCGGTCGCGGGCGACCCCACGAACCCCGCGCTGCTGCTCGTCCCCGGTCAGAGCGAATCGTGGTGGGGCTACGAGGAGGCGATGCGGCTGCTCGCCGACCGGTACCAGGTCTACGCGGTCGACCTGCGCGGGCAGGGCAGGTCCACGTGGACGCCGGGCCGCTACAGCCTGGACCTCTTCGGCGGCGACCTCGTCCGGTTCATCGATCGGGTCATCGGCCGTCCGGTGGTGGTCAGCGGTCTGTCGTCCGGCGGTGTGATCACGGCGTGGCTGTCCGCCTTCGCCGCACCCGGACAGCTCCGCGCCGCCGTTTACGAGGACCCGCCGCTGTTCTCGTCCGAGCTGAACCCCGCGGTCGGCACGTCGCTGCGCCAGGGCGCGGGCCCGATCTTCCGGCTCTGGCACAAGTGGCTCGGCCCGCAGTGGTCCATCGGCGACATCGAGGGCATGCGCGCGGCGATGGCGACCGAGCTGCCCGGCGCGATGGCCGCGATGCTGGGCGGCGCGAACACCGGTGACGCGACGGGCGAATCCGCCGCCGTGCCGCAGAACCTGCGCGAGTACGACCCCGAGTGGGGTGACGCCTTCGTCTCCGGTCGCGTCGCGCTCAACTGCGACCACGAGACGATGCTGTCGCGGGTGCGGGTGCCGGTCCTGTTCACCCACCACTTCCACGTCGCCGATCCGGAGACCGGCAACCTGGTCGGCGCGGTCTCCGACCAGCAGGTCGAGCACGCCCGGCGGCTGATCGAGGGCGCGGGGAACTCGTTCACCTACCGCGCCTTTCCGGAGATGCCGCATTCCATGCACGGGCACGACCCGGCCACGTACGCCGCGACCATCACCGGCTGGCTGGACGGGCTCGACCTGGAGCCGCGCTCCGCGAGCTGAGCGGGAACGGCTGCTCGCCGCACGATCGCGCCGCGCGGCGAGCAGCGGCCCGTCAGCCCAGCGCGTCGAGCATCGCGTCGGCCAGCGGTCCGCTGGACGCCGGGTTCTGGCCGGTGAGCAGGTTCCCGTCCCGCACGGTGCGCGCCTCGTAGGCCGGGCCGCCCTCGTGCTGCGCGCCCCGTTCGCGGAGCCGGGCCGCGAGCAGCCACGGGGCGCCCTCGGCGGTGCCGAACAGCTGCTCCTCCTCGTCGGTGAAAGCGGCCATCCTCCGGCCCGCGAACCGCCAGCCGCCCTCCGCATCGACGGCGCTGAGCAGGCCCGCCGGGCCGTGGCAGACCGCGCCGATGATCGTGCCGGTCTCGTCGGCCCGGATGAGCAGACGTCCGAGGTCCGCGTCCTGGTGCAGATCGACGACGGGGCCGTGCCCGCCCGGCAGCAGCACGGCGGCGTAGTCGTCCACGTCGACCTCGTGCAACGGCAGCGGCGCCCCGAACTCGCGCAGCGCCGTCTCGGCGTGCCGCACGTGGCGGGAGCAGTCCGCCCCGGCGATCTCGGGGTCGGCGCTGTGCCGGTCCAACGGTTGCAGGACGCCGCCGGGCGAAGCGAAGTCGACCACGTGCCCCGCGTCGACGAACTTCTCGTGCGGCGCGGCGAGTTCTTCGGCCCAGTAGCCGGTCGGGTAAGTCGAACCGTCGGCGCGCTCCCAAACGTCGGCGGCGGACATGATGATCAGGATCTTGCTCACGGAGCGGGCCTTTCTCGGGGCGGGAGGACGCGGGCGGCGATCGGCTCGCGTCCGGGATCGACTCCCAGGCTGCCGCCCGGAAAGCGCTCCGGGAGCCCGTCCGCGCGCCCTGCGCGGACCCGCCTTGGCGAACCTAGGACGCAGCGGACCACCCGCGGTCGCCCCGCAGCGGCGACAATGGCCCCATGGCCCGGACCAACCGCGAGCTCGCGGACTTCCTGCGGCGAGCCCGCAGCCTCGGCGACCCCGCACGCGCCGGTCTGCCCGCCGACGGCCGGGTGCGACGGGTCCCCGGCTTGCGGCGGGAAGAGGTCGCGCTGCTCGCCGGCGTGTCGACCGACTACTACGCGCGCCTGGAGCAGGGCCGGCGCATCGTGCCGTCACCGCCGGTGGTGGCGGCGATCGGCCGCGCGCTCGAACTCGACGACGCCGGCCTGTCGCACCTCGAAGCCCTCATCGAGCGCTCCGCCGGTGCCGGGCGGCGGCGGGCGCGCGGGGTCCAGCGAGTGCGGCCCGGCCTGCACCGGTTGCTCGACGCCCTCGACGGTGAACCCGCGCTGGTCCTCGGTCGCCGCACGGACGTGCTGGCGAGCAACCGGATGGCCCACGCGCTGTTCACCGACTTCGACCGGATCCCGGCGCCGCGGCGGAACTACGCGCGCTGGATGTTCCTGGACGACGCCGCGCGCACGCTGTTCGCCGACTGGGAGCAGCACGCACGCACGACGGTGGAGGCGCTGCGCCTGGACGTCGGCGCCGACCCCGAGGACGCGGCGGCGGTCGCGCTGGTCGCCGAGCTGCGCCAGCGCAGCCCCGAGTTCGGCCGGTGGTGGGACGAGCACCGCGTCCACCAGCGCACCCACGGGTCGAAGCGGTTGCGCCATCCCGTCGTCGGCGAACTCACCGTCCAGTACGAGACCTTCGTACCGCCCGGCGATCCGGACACGACCCTGTTCCTCTACACCGCGGAGGCCGGATCACCGTCGCACGACGCGTTGAACCTCCTCGCCAGCTGGAACCTGACTACCTGTTCTTGATCTCGTTCTGCTCTGGTGGTCATTTGGCGGAACCTCAGCGTTCTTCTCGCTGCGGGATCTTTTTCCCGAGTGGCTCCGCCACGAGGGAAAAAGCTGTCCTCGCGAGAAGAACGCTGAGA
>NZ_JBSFWJ010000060.1:0-40368 GCF_053592695.1 Saccharopolyspora sp. NPDC002578
TTGGGTCGGGTGGCGTACCCTCTGGTTTTTTGTGGGTGCGTTTTCTTTTTCCCGAGTGGCTCCGCCACGAGGGAAAAAGCTGTCCTCGCGAGAAGACACCTGAGAACCCGCCGGTGGTCGGCTTTTCGACGTGGGCTATGTGCTTCGCACATACAGGCACGGCCTTCGGCCGCAAGGCAGACTTCGCTTCGCTCGTCCAAGGCACGGCTTCGCCGCTAGGCATTGCTTTTGCTGCGCGGCGGAGTGGTGTGCGGGGGCGGGGGGTGTTGTCAGGGTTTGCGGAGGGCTTCGGTCAGTTTGACTCGGGCTCCGGTTCTGAGGATGGCGTTGGCGTAGATTCGGCCGCCCAGGCGGAGCAGGCCGGCCAGGGCGGCGATGCTCAGGAGCACGGCGACCGCGGACTCCCAGGGCTCGGCCACGCCCAGGGCGGTGCGCATCGGCATCAGCACCGGGGAGAAGCCGGGGACCAAGGACAGCGCGGCGCCCAGCGTGCTCTCCGGATCGTTCGGCAGCACGGTGAGGCCGACGACGAACGGGATCACCAGCAGCATGATCACCGGAGTGACCACGCTCTGCAGGTCCTCCTGGCGCGACACCAGGGATGCGGCGGCGGCGAGCACCGTGGCGTACAGGTAGAAGCCGAGCAGGAACCACACCAGCGCCCACAGCATGGTCCCGAGCAGCGCGGCGGAGGGCAGCGCCAGCACCCCGGCTCCGACGGCGACCGCGAGCCCGATCCCGCCGATCAGCACGAACTGCGCGAGCCCGGCCAGCCCGATCCCGAGCACCTTGCCCGCGAGCAGCTGGGTGGGGCGGATGGTGGAGAGCAGGATCTCCACGACGCGGCTCGTCTTCTCCTCCACCACGCCTTGCGCCACGGCCTGGCCGAACATGATCAGGAAGAAGTAGAGCAGCATCCCCGCGCCGACGGCCATGCCGAGCCGCTGGCCGCGCTGCGGGTCGTCGGGCTCCAGCGTCCGCACGTCCACCTGCGCCCCCGCCAGCACGGCTCGCACGTCCGCGGGGTCCAGCCCGGCCATCGCGAGCTCGGCGTCGAGGGCCTGCTGGCGCACCACCTCGTCCAGCGCCGTGCGCACCCCCGAATCGGGCGCGGTGCGCACGATGAGGTTCAGGGCGTCCGGTGCTCCGGCGACGAGCCCGTCCAGTTCGCCGTCGGCGACGAGCGCCTCCCCGGTGGCCTGATCCGGGATCCGGGTGCTCTCGACGGTGGTGCCGAGCCGGGCGGCGGTGCGTTCGAGGGGCGTCGCGACGGCGGTCGCCTGCCCGGTGAACCCGATCTTGGAAGTGGCCCCCTGCTGTCCGATGAAGAACATCAGCGCGGCGTAGCCGACCAGGATCGCGAGGATCGCGCCGGTGCTGATCAGGAAGGACCGGGTGCGGATCCGGGTGTTGACCTCGCGGCGGGCGACGGTCCACACGGTGCGCAGCGGACTCACGCGGCACGCTCCTCGGTGACGACGGTGCGGAACAGGTCGGTGAGGTCGGGCCGGTCGCGGCGGAACTCGTGCACCGGGCCCGTGGCGAGAGCGGCGCGCAGCACGGCCTGGTCGTCGGCGCCCTCGGCGAGTTCGAGGGTGGTGCGGCCGTCCCGGACGTCGAGGACGCGGACTCCGGCGAGCCCGTCGGCCCATCCCGCGGTGGCCAGCGGCGCGTGCACCACGAGCTTCGCTGCGCCCTGATCGCGCAGCTCGGCGACGGTGCCGCACGCGACGGTGCTCCCGGCGGCGACGATGCCGACCCGGTCGCAGAGCCGCTGCACCAGGTCGAGCTGATGGCTGGAGAACAGCACCGGGATGCCCCTGTCGCGGGTTTCGCGCAGCACGTCGCTCATCACCTCCACGGCCACCGGGTCGAGGCCGGAGAACGGCTCGTCGAGCACCAGCACGTCCGGTTCGTGCACGAGGGCCGCCGCGAGCTGCACGCGCTGCTGGTTGCCGAGGCTGAGCCGCTGCACCTGCTCCTCGCGCCGGTCCCGCAGGCCGAGCCGGTCGGTCCAGTGCGCGGCGGCGGACCGCGCGCGCTCGCGGCTCATGCCGTGCAGCTCCCCGAGGTAGGAGAGTTGTTCGGCGACCTTCATCTTCGGGTAGAGGCCGCGTTCCTCCGGCATGTAGCCGAAGCGCCTGCGGACGTCTAGGTCGAGCGGTGCCCCGCGGAAGCGCACCTCGCCCGAGTCCGCGGCGAGCACGCCGAGCGCGATGCGCATCGTGGTGGTCTTGCCCGCGCCGTTGCTGCCGACGAAGCCGAACAGCTCACCGGCGCCGACGGTGAACGTCATGTCGCGCAACGCGACGGTCTCGCCGTAGCGCTTGGAGATGCGGTCGATCTCCAGGCCGCTGTCCGCCACGTGCAACGCCTCCTCGGGTTCGTACCGCCTGCGAATCATCGTGCCGGACGAGGTGCGGGGATCGGTCCGGTTCGGGGCTTTCCGCGAGGTCGGGGCATGTCGGTTCGGTCACGGGCACCCGGTGCGGTGCCGGGACGCGGTCAGTCGAGCAGGCCGTGCAGGGCCTTGTCGACGAGGGCGGTCACCACGGGCAGCGCCTCCGCCCGAAGGTCCGGCCGCAGGCCCAGCCGGGTGCGCCGGTCGAGGACGTCGTCGGCGTCGAGCGCGCCTTCGTGGCGCACCGCCCACAGCACTTCGGCGGCGGTGAGCTCGGTGCCGGGCGCCACCGGTTCGGCGAGGTCCGGGTCCAGTTCGGCGAGCGCGGCCACCCGGCCCGCTTCGGTGCCGTAACGCGCCACGAGCCGCGGTGCAGCCTCGATCCGGTGCAGGTGCGCCCGGTCCGCGGCGCCGACCAGCGGAACGGCGGTGGTGCGGGACGGGCCCGCGGGCAGTCCGGCGGCGCGGACGGCGGTGTCCACGGCTTCGGCGGCCATCCGCCGGTAGGTGGTGAGCTTGCCGCCGACGACGGTGACCACCCCGTCCGGGGAGGTGCGCACCGCGTGCCTGCGGGACAGGTCGGCCGACGACGCCTTGCGCTTGCCCGCGGGTTCGTCCAGCAGCGGGCGCAGCCCGGCGAACGACCCCAGCACGTGCTCCCTGCCGAGCGGTGCGCCGAGCGCGCCGCGCACCGCGGTCAGCAGCTGGTCCACATCGGACTCCGGCACTCCCGGCACGGCGGGGATGGGGCCGTGCACCGGTTCGTCGGTCAGTCCCAGGTAGGCGGTGCCGTCGGATTGCGGCAGCAGCAGGAGGAAGCGCCCGGACTCGGCGGGCAAGGTCAGCGCGGTGCCGGTGAGCCCGGCGGCCTCGGCGTCGATGACCAGGTGCGAACCGCGCGAGGGGCGCAGCCGGACCTCCGGCGAGAGCTCCCCGGCCCACACGCCGGTCGCGTTCACCACGGCGCGCGCCGACAACCGCAGGTGCTGCCCGGTGCGCTGCTCGACGGTGTCCGCGCCGTCGCGATCCAGCGCGGTCGCGCGCACCCGGGTGAGCACTCGCGCGCCGAAACCGGCGGCGGTGCGGGCGAGCGCGACGACGAGCCGCGCGTCGTCGATGAGCTGCCCGTCGTAGCTCAGCAGCCCGCCGCGCAGCCCTTCGGTGCGCAGGCCCGGCACGAGCGCTCCCGCTTCGACGGCGGGGACGCGGCGCGGCGCGGGCAGCACCGCGGCCGGAGTCCGCGCGGCGCGGCGCAGCGCATCGCCCGCGTGCAGCCCGGCGGTGAGCACGGCCTCCGACTTCCGGGACACGGCCTCGTGCAACGGGATCAGCTGCGGCAAGGTGCGCACCAGGTGCGGCGCGGTGCGGGTCATCAGCACGTCGCGTTCGACGGCGCTCTCCCTGGCCGTCGCGAGGTCGCCGTGCGCGAGGTAGCGCAGTCCACCGTGGACGAGCTTGCTGGACCAGCGCGACGTTCCCCACGCGAGGTCGTCGGCTTCCACCAGCGCGACGCGCAGCCCGCGGGAGGCGGCGTCCAAGGCCACTCCGGCGCCGGTGACCCCTGCTCCGACCACCAGCAGGTCCAGCGTCTCGTCGGCCACCGCGGACAGCTCGGCGCCGCGGCGGGCGGTGTTCAGCGAGGTGGCGCGCAAGGAGCCTGCGGGCAGCGGCGTGGTGCTCATGGGGCCTCCGGGTGGGCAGGTCGGGCGGGGGCCGGGCGCAGCGCCGCGTCGAGCAGTGCGGCCAGTTCGCGGTTCATCGCGTCGGGGGCGGTTCCGGCGGTGAGGCGGGCGGAGAGCACGAAGGACTGGACGAGCAGCAGCAGCGCCCTTGCCTGCGCGGCGGGATCGGAGTGGCGCACCGAGCCGTCGACGTGCCCGTCGGCGAGGTAGTCGAGCAGGAAGCGCTCCGCGGCGAGCTGGGTGCTGCCGAGGCGTTCGACGAGGTAGGGCAGCAGCAGTGCGGCATCGGTGTCGAGGACCCTGCGCAGCAGCGGCGAGTCCTGGAGCTGCCGGACGGTGTCGAGGGTGGCGGTGACGAGCCGTTCGCGGGCGGTGCCGCTGCCCTCCTGTTCCCGCGCGTGGCGCAGGATCGCGCAGAAGTCCCTCGTCATCAAGGTTCCGACGAGGCTGCTGACGTCGGGGAAGCGCCGGTACAGCGTCATCCGGCTGATCCGGGCGCGGCGGGCGATCTCGGTGAGCGTGGTGCGCCGCACGCCGTGCGCGAGCACGCTGTCCCGCGTGGCGCGCAGGATCTCGGCGTCCTCGACGCGGTTCGCCGCCGTCCGGGAGGGCAGCCTCGGCCAGCCCGCGGCGCTGTGACGTTGCGACGTCATATGTAACACTGTACTGGTGAGCGAGTTGATCGACCACACCCTGCGAGGTGGCTGGACGCCCTCCGGGGCCGGTGCGGCCCCGTTGCCGGCGCACGCGCTGCGCTGGCTGTCCACGCGCATCGGGCTCGACGGGATCACCACGCCCGCCGCGCCCGCATCGCTGCTGGACGTGCCGGGCAGCGCGCTGCCGGAAGCGGCCCGCGCGGAGCTCGCGGAACTGCTCGGCGAGCACCAGGTGCAGACCGGGGCGACGGCCCGGCTGGGGCGCGCCGGTGGCTTGTCCTACGCGGACCTGGTGCGCCGCCGCGACGGCACGGACCTGGCGATCCCGGACGCGGTGCTGCTGCCCGCGGACCCGGCGCAGGTGCAGCAGGTGCTCGAGGTGTGCGTGCGCCACGACGTGGCCGTGGTGCCGTTCGGCGGCGGTACGTCCGTCGTCGGCGGGGTCACCGCGCTGCGCGGCGAGAAGTCGTCGGTCGTGGCGCTGGACCTGGCCGGGTTGGACCGGCTGATCTCCGTCGACCCGGTGTCGCGGATCGCGGTGCTGCAGGCGGGAGTCCGGGCGCCGGAGGCGGAGTCGTTGCTGGCGGCGCACGGTTTCACGCTGGGCCACTTCCCGCAGTCGTTCGAACGCGCCACCATCGGCGGGTTCGCCGCCACCCGCTCGGCCGGGCAGGCCTCGTCGGGTTACGGGCGGTTCGCGGACATGGTCGAGGGAGTGCGGGTGGCGACCCCGGTGGGCGAGTGGCGGCTCGGCTCCGCGCCCGCGTCGGCCGCCGGGCCCGACCTGCGCCAGCTCGCCGTCGGCGGGGAGGGGGCGCTGGGCGTCATCACCGAAGTGGCGCTGCGGGTGCGGCCCAAGCCCACCGAGATGCGCTACGAGGCGCTGGTGCTGGACGGCTGGCAGGCGGGCGCGGAGGCGGTGCGCGCGCTGGCGCAGCAGCGGGTCCTCGCCGACGTCACCAGGTTGTCCGATGTGGACGAGACCGCCGTGCAGCTGGAGCTCTCCGGCGGCGTGAAATCCCGCGCGCTGCGGACGTTGCTGCTGGGGCGGCGCATCGCCGAACCGTGCCTGCTGGTCCTCGGCTGGGAGTCCACCAGCGGCGCGGAGCTCAAGCAGCGCCGGGCGGCGACGTTGCGGGCGCTGAGCGGATTCCGCTCGCTGCGGCTCGGGCCGCGCGGCGGGGAAGCCTGGCACAGCAACAGGTTCGCGGGACCACGGCAGCGGGACGCGCTGCTCGACGTGGGCGTGTGCGTGGAGACGCTGGAGACCGCGACCTGCTGGTCCCGGCTGTCCGAGCTGCGCTCGGCGGTGCGCGCCGCGCTGGTGCGCGCGCTGGAGCACGACGGGCGGGCGCCGATCGTGATGTGCCACCTCTCGCACGCCTACGAAACGGGCGCCTCGCTGTACTTCACGGTGCTGGCGGCGCGCAGCGCGCAGGACCCGATCGGCCAGTGGCAGCGCGCGAAGGACGCGGCGACCGACGCCATCACCAAGCGCGTCCCCGGCCACGAGATGGGCCGCGGCACCCTCACCCACCACCACGCGGTGGGCGCGGACCACTTGCCGTGGCTCGAATCCGAGATCGGCTCGATCGGCACCACCGTCCTCGCCGCGGCGAAGCGGGCGGTCGACCCGACCGGAATCCTCAACCCCGGCAAGCTGATCCGCTGAGAACGCCAGAAGCGGACCGTTGAGCGGCGCTCGCGCGACCGGCACCGTATTCGTCTTGCCGTTCCAGGTGCGCGGTGTTCTTGCGCTGTGTCTTGTCAGCGGCGGAGCCGCTGAGCAGTGACCGGCTTGAGCAAGGCGACCACCGGCGGGTTCTCAGCGGCCTTCTCGCGGGGACAGCGATTTCGCTGTGTATGGACATACATGAGAAATCGATCCCGCAGCGAGAAGGCCGCTGAGGTTCCGCCACCCGACCGGCTACGCAGGCCAAGCTCACGGACTGAAAAAGGCCATCAGATCGTGACGAGCATCTTGCCGGTGTTCTTGCCCTGGAGGAGGCCGAAGAACGCTTCGGGGGCGTTGCGCAGGCCCTCGACGACGGTCTCCTCGTAGTGGATCTTGCCGTCGCGCACCAGCGGGGCGACGTCGGTGTGGAACTTCTCCCGCAGGTCGGCGTGGTCGATCACGATGAAGCCGCGGATGCGCAGGCGCTTCTTCACGATCTTGAACATGTTGCGCGGGCCGGGGGAGGGCTCGGCGTCGTTGTAGACGGAGATCGCCCCGCACGCCGCGATGCGGCCGAAGTCGTTGAGCTCGTCGATGGCCGCTTCCAGGTGGTCCCCGCCGACGTTGTCGAAGTACACATCGATGCCGTCGGGCGCCGCCTGCGCGAGCTGGTCGCGGACCGCGCCGTCCTTGTAGTTGAACGCGGCGTCGAAGCCGAGGTCCTCGGTGATGTGGCGGACCTTCTCGGCGGAGCCCGCGCTGCCGATGACCTTCGCCGCCCCGTTCTGCTTGGCGAGCTGGCCGACCAGCGAACCCACCGCGCCCGCGGCGCCGGAGACGAAGACGGTGTCGCCTTCCTTGAACTCGGCGATCTCGAACAGGCCCGCGTAGGCGGTCAGGCCCGGCATGCCCAGCACGCCCAGGTAGGCGTTGAGCGGCGCGGCGTCGCCGTCGACGGGCACGGCCCGCTTGGCGTCGAGCGTCGCGTACTCGCGCCACCCGAGGTAGTGCAGCACGTGCTGGCCGACCTCGAACTGCGGCGAGTTCGACGCGATGACCTCGCCGACGGCGCCGCCGTCGAGCGGCTTGCCGAGCTGGAACGGAGGCACGTAGGACTTGACGTCGTTCATCCGGCCGCGCATCGCCGGGTCGACGCTCATGACCTTGTTGCGGACCAGGATCTGGCCCTCGCCGGGAGCGGTCACCGGTGCGTCGGTGATCTCGAAGTTGTCCTGCGTGGGGAAGCCGTTCGGGCGGCTCGCGAGCCGGATTTCGACGCCGGTGTCCGGAAGTCCCTGGGTCGTCACGCTGGCCTCCATATACGAAACTGATTCGTGTCGGAAATAGTGTGTAGCAAGGGGTTCGCCGTCCACATGATGGCCGCGCGGGCAACGCCGTGCGCGGTGGACGCCCCTGCAGGGCAACCTTGCCGAAGACCGGATCATTCCCGGTTCGGCAGTGGCATCGCTAACGAAATCGAACCGCCGCCGCGGGGCCCGCTCACTCCGGGTTCTTGCCCCGGCGCAACGAGGGCGACCAGCGGGACTTCTCCAACGAGCGGCGCAACATCAGGTACGCCGACTGCACCGAGGCGATCAAGTCCTCCGCGCGGCCCGGCGCCACCCTGCGCTCCGGGGCGGGCATCGGCGTCACCCGCATCCAGCGCTCGTCCCACAGCGCCTGCATCGCGTGCTTCCAGCGCTTCTCCACCTCGTCGACGACCTCGTCGCGGACCTCGGCGGCCTCCTCGATCCGCACCGAGGCCGCCGCGACCTCCTGCGCCAGCCGGGCCGACTTCTCCCGCTCGTGCTCGCGCATCCGCTCGGCCGCGCTGGTCGCCGTCGCGATGAGCTCCTTGTACCGCGCCGACGCCGGAACCTCGCTCATCCCGCGCCCTCCTCGTCCGCGTTCCGCCGGGCCGCCGCCGGTGCGCCGGTCAGGTCGAACGGCAGCACCACCTCCGGCTGCGCGTGCACCGAGCGGTCGAAGAACAGGCCGCGCCGCGCGCGCGGCGACCAGTGCACCAGCTGCCCGGCGGCGAAGCTCGACAGCTCCTGGCCGTGCACGTCGAACGCCACCCACGCGCCGATCTCGTCGACCGGCCCCATCAGCGTCGTCTTCAGCCGCTGCGCGCTGCGCCACCAGCCCAGCACGTGCAGCCGCTGCTCCGGGCCCTGCTTGAGCAGTTTCCGCAGCTGGTCGAGGCCGCTGGTGAAGGTGCTGGGGTCCTTCTTCTCCATCGCCGAGTGCGCCGCGTCGACGCCGTAGCACAGCACGTACTCCGGGAGGCCGTCCGCGCTCTCGCTCGCGGCGCGGTCGTCCACCTTCGCGGCGAGCTCCGGGACGACCTTCACGGCCTGGTCCACCCCGTGGTGGACGTGCACCTCGTGGCCCAGCTCCACCAGCGCCTCGGCCAGGTCCGCGACGTCCGGCGCGACCTCCTCGACCAGGCCGAGCAGCGTGAACCGCACCTGGTGCGCCCGGTGCTGGCGGGCCAGCGACAACGCGGCCGCGCCCAGCACGCTCACCGCGTCCACCCGCACCGAGCCGATCACGGCGATGTTCCGGCCCGGCGAGCGGTCCATCCGCACGACCGCGGCCGTGCCGTTCACGTCGATCACCTGCCCCAGCAGCGCCTTCGCCGGGGCGGCTTCCGGTGACAGCCGGGTGAAGTCCGGCAGCGTGGACAGCGCGGGCAGCAGCGAACCGTCGAACAGCCGCGGTGGCACCGCGTTCTCCGGGCGCCGCTCCCACAGCCGGCGCTGCAGCTCGTCGAACGTGCCCTTCGCCGTGGAGTCCGGGATCCGCGCGACGTCGTTGCCGTGCTTGACCCCGGACTCGTGGTTGATCACCGCGTGCCAGCGCGGCAGCTCCAGCGCCGCCTCGTTCTGATCGGCCAGCACCCGGCGCGCCTTCGGCAGCGCGATGCGCAGGATGAACTGCTCGAAGATCGCCGGTTTGCCCCAGAACGCCTCGATGCCCGAGACGTCCTGGCTCGCCAGCACCAGGTGGATGCCCTGCGACCGGCCGCGCCGCGCCACGTCCTCCAGCAGCGAGGTGGCCTGCGCGGAGACCGTGTCGCGTTCGGCGAACAGGTACTGGAACTCGTCGATCACCGCCACGATCCGCGGCCAGCGGCCCTCCGGGTCCTCGGCGCGCAGCTCCTCCAGCTTCGTGACCTCGTGCGCCTTCGCAGCATCCGCGCGGCGGCGCATCTCGGTGGACAGGAAGCGCAGCAGCGCCAGCCCGAACTCGCGGTCCTCGTTGACGTTCACCCCGACCAGTTGCGCGTGCGGCAGCCACGTCGGATCCCGCCTGCCCGGCGTGAACTGCGCGAACGACACGCCCTCCTTGAAGTCCAGGAGGTACAGCTCCAGCTCGTCCGGCGAGTACCGCGCGGCCATGCCGCCGAGCATCGCGTACAGGAAGTTCGTCTTGCCCGATCCGCTCGGGCCGCCGATCAGCGTGTGCGGGCTCGCGTCACCGAGCGTCACCTTCACCGGCTCGCCCTCGTGGAACCCCGCCGGAGCCTGCAGTCCCGAAGCGGAGCGCTGCGCCCACAGCGGCTCCGGCACCAGGTCCTCGAACGTGCGGACCCGCGACCGGCGCGCGATGAACTCGGTGGCGATCGCCGAGCACGCCTTGGTCACCGCTTCCCGCGACGGCGCCGCGTCCAGCCGCACCACCGCTTCCGGCCCGGTCATGCTGGTCCGGGCCTCCTCGGCGCGCAGGGTGACCGACTCCACCGAGCTGTTCACCGTCATCGGCAGGTCGGCCACGATCAGCTGCACGCCGCAGGCCAGCCCGTTGCGCGCCACCCGCTGCAGCTGCTGCTGCTGTTCCTCGCGCAGCGGTTCGCCGTCGCCGAACAGCACCGCGATGCGCCACGGCTCGTCGCGCTGCCCGGTCTCCTCGGCCAGCGCCCGCAGCGAGATGTGACCGCCGTTGAGCGCGCTGGTGTGGATCCGGCGGATGTGGTCGGAGAGCTCCTCCAGCATCTCGCCGAGCCGCGTCGGATCGTGCGCCGTGAGCAGGCCCGCGTTCGTCAGCGGGTACAGGCCGGGCAGCGTGCCGGTCAGCTGCGCCACGTCCCACACGTGCACCCGGACCAGGCCCGGCTTGTAGTGGCTGAGCACGCGCAGCACCAGGTTCTGCACCAGCGCCTCGCGCGCGTCGCCGGTCTGCTTGTTCGAGGTGATCCGCAGGTGCGCCTCGTCGAGCAGCGGCACGGCCACCGGGAACGGCCGCGGGTCGGGGGAGCCGGGCACGTGCCCGGTGCCGACGCGCCAGAGCTGCGGTGGCCGGGAGCTCGCGTCCGCGGTGCCGGGTTCGCCCAGCCATTCCGGCCACGGGCGGCCGGCGATCCCCGGCGCGGCCTCGGCGACCAGCGCGGCCAGCTGGTCGGGGCCCTGCCCGGTCCAGCCGGTGAAGATCTGCTCGCGCTCGGTGCGCGCCTCGTGCATCGCGCCGTCGAACATCGGGCCGGGTTCGCCGCCGACGATCGACGGGTCCCGCTCGGCCCTGGCCAGCCCGGCGGCGGCGATGCGCTGCGCGTACTCCTGCTGGGCGTAGGCGGAGCAGACCCGGTCGAACTCGTTCTCGGCTGCGCCGAGGGCGGTCGCGACGGTGCTCCGCAGGTGCTCGAAGGCCGTTTCGATGCTGCTACGCCGCTCGTTGCGTTTGCGCACACCCCACCTCGGCACCTGGTGTTACAGACCGTGAGGAAACTACCACTCGGAAGTTTCCGTTCATGGGTCGTGGTGGCGCGGAGCACCGCGCCTCGGCTCCGCTGCCGCCGATCGGCGGTGACCCCGGCGGCACGCGGCTCACAGTCGCATCGCGAACGCGCGCAAGGTCTCGACCACGTGCGAGAGCGTGGTCAGCGTGCGTTCCAGTTGGTCATCGGCCCTGCTCAGCTCCGGCGGCACCACCGTCTCCGGATGATCCGGATCCAGGCGGGTCAGCGCGGCCTGCGTCTCCGACAGGGCGCGCCGTCCGGTGGTCAGCTGCTGCCGGGCCTCGTCGAGCTTGGCCTCGGTGTCGCGCAGCGCGGCCACCAGCTCCGTCAGCGACGACACGTCACAGCCGTCCAGCCCAGCCGTCGGCCGCCTCGATGCTGTTGCTGATCGAGCTCTTCAGCAGGTCCAGGTTCTGGCCCGCGTCCACCAGCATGTTGCGCGCCTGCAAGATCTCGTCGTGCCCGCTGCCCTGGATGGCCTGGCTCAGCAGGCCCTGCGCCTCGTCCAGGGCGAGGCGTGCCTGCCCGAGCGACCCGAGGGCTTCATCGGCCTTCGACTTGGCTTGAGCAACTCCGTTGCGAACCTCTTCGACGCTCGCCATCTGCAGCCAACCTTCCGGGGTACTGATCAGGGGTGTGTCGATCCACAAGTTAGCGTCCGCCACTAGTCCGTTCGCGGGCAGGGCGGGCGATGTTGATCAGGGATGGCAACCGCTGCGGAGATCGTTCCGGCGCTCGCCGGGACGACCTCGGTGAGCACGCGCGCGACCTCGCCGAGCGTTCATCGCGCGGGCTGCCGCTCCGCCGTGCCGGGTGCGGGCGCGGCCACGCTGAGCTCCACCGCGGCGATCCCCGACGGCGGTGTCGGAGCCGCGGACCACCGGGACACCACCGACCCCTCGTCCCGGCGCAACCGGGACCAGCCGTTGCCGCCGAGCACCTGCACCGCGTTCGCCACGATCTCCGCGGGCTCGCCCAGCGACGGGCCCAGATCCAGCACGATCCGCACCACCGGGGGGCGCTCGGTCCAGTCGGTGATCGTCGAACGCCCGGACAACCTGCTCGCCAACGCGCGCGCCGGCCACTCCGCGCCCGCCCGGCGCTCGGTCACCACGTCCACCAGCAGCGCCAGCCGCGGGCGCGGCCTGCCCTGCTCGTCGACATCGCTGAGCACCGGCTCCGGTGCGGGAGCGGGCTCGTCCGGATCGTCGAGCCGGAGGTCGAAACCGGAACCGTCCGGCAGCTCCGAACCGGCCCACGCCTCGACCAGCAACCGCTCGCCGCCGCGCACCAGCGCCTCGACCAGGTCCGGATCGTCGATCACCGTCCATGCCGTCGGCGGTTCGCACGCCACCCGGTGCCCGCCGTAGCGGGGACCGAGATCGCGCAAGAACGTCCGCACCGCGCGCGCCAGCGCCGCCGGACCCGCCTGGGTGCCTGGTTCGGACGTCGAGACGCCGACCGTGACCGACCAGCAGCCCGGTTCCTCGTCGGAGCAGTCGCCGGATTCCACGATCCGGCCACCGACCTGGCGCAGCAGTGCACGGCACGCGTCGCGTGCGGAACGGTCGTCGTCGGCGCCCACGACGACGGTGATGAGCAGTTCCAGCCCGGATTTCTCAACCATCGCCGGGGCATTGTCGCGCATCCGGTACCCCGGAACGAAGGGTTGATCAGGTGAACCACGTCGCCGTCCCGCCTACCGGGAGGTGCCCGCGGCGGGGCCGGGCGGACGCGGACGGCGCACCGGCCCTTCCCGGTCGGGCGAGCGGGGTCCGATCGCTCACGCGGCGCGACCACCCCGGCCCGCCCGCTGGGCGGAACGTGCGACGGCCCCTCCGCTCGTGGAGCGGAGGGGCCGTCGTCGCGCCCAGGGACCTCAGGCGGTCGTGTCCCGGCCGGTCATGCCGCCGCCCGAACCGCCGCTTCCGGAGCCGCCGCTGCCCGAACCGCCGGAGCCGCTGCCGCGCGTCGAGGAGCTCTGCTCGCCCGACCGCTGGTGCTTGCCGCCGCCGGTCTGGTCCTGCACGTCGAACCGCTCGCGCCGGACCTCGTCCTGCACGGTCCGCTCCTCCGTGACCAGCTCGGTGCGCAACCGCAGCCGCTCCACCGGCACCGACTCCTTCGTGACCATCGGACGGTCCTCGTGCAGCACGACCTCCTGCTCGTCCTCGCTGAGCGACGAGGTGGCCGGCATCGAGCCGCGCTCCGACTCGCCGATCGGCTCCCGCTCGATGCGCACCTCCTCGTGGCTGATCGGCACCGTGACGGTCTGCTGCTCGGTCACGACGTACTTGCGCACCCGGACCCTGCCGGACTCGATCTGCTCGGTGTTCACCCGCAACCGCTCCTCGGAGCGGGTCATCGACTTCATGCCCGCGGCGTCACCGCTGGCCGTGGCCGACCCCGACGCGGCCGTCGTGCCCGAGCCGGTGCGGGTGCCGCTGCCGGACGTGGTCCCCGTCGTGGAGCGGGTGTCCTGCTCGGTGGCGCCGCTCGACGTCCGCCCACCGGCCATCGCCGCGCCGCCCGCCGCCATGCCGCCGGCCGCGGCGCCCGCGGTGCCGGTCTGCTTGCCGGATTCGGCCTCGGCCGCCCCGGTCTGCTGCGGCACGTCGCGCTGTTGTTGCTGCGGCGACGTCGAACCCTGCTGCAGGCCGTAGTAGTCGTAGAGGTCGTGGCCCTCCTTGTCGGAGAGGTGGCCCTGCTCGGCGTCGACCCGCGGGGCGTCGCGGACCTTCTCCTTGGTCACCCCGACGTTGATGCCCTTGTCGCCGCGTTCGGCGCCGGACAACGGCACGAAGCTCTCCTTGGTGCCGAACAATCCCGTGCGGACCGTGACCCATTCCGGCTGGTGGTTGGCGTCGTCGACGTAAACGTTGCCGACCCGGCCGATCCGGTCGCCTTCCCGGTCGTACACCTCGCTGCCGATGAGGTCCTGTGCACGCTTAACGTCCTTCATGACTACCGCCTCACTCGTCTGCTGGTTCGCAGCCCGGGCTCGTCGCTTCGGCCGGGAGCGCGAATGCGCTGGGCGATCCGGCCGCTGTGCGGTGCCGCGTACTCACGTTGTGCCCGGCCGGGGCGGGCCGCAATCGGTTTCGCAGCGCACTTCACGCATGTGGGTGAGGGCGGTGCCGGGATCCAGGCGGAATGTGATCAGCACGTCGCAGTGGGGGCGACGAACGAGTAATAACAACCGCGCTTACGAGTGATCGCGTGACCAGGACGGTCAGGTGTTGAGCTCCCGGCCCACGAAGGTCAGCACCTCGTCGACGACCTCGGCCCGGTTCGTCTCGTTGAACAACTCGTGGCGGGCGCCGGGGTAGACGTGCTCGTAGAAGTCCAGCCCCCGCACCCGGTCGATGCCGGTTCGGGTGTCGGCCTCGGGGACCAGTTCGTCGTCCTCGCCGTGCACCCACAACGTCGGCAGCCGCAGCGCCGGGCCGTCGTTCACCGCCTCCAGGCAGCGGTCGATCATGCGCAGCGTGGCCCGCTTGAACGAGCCGTGCCACACCAGCGGATCGGCCTCGTACTCCCGGCCCACCTCGGGGTCGCGGGACAACGTCGACGGATCGATCGGTGCCTGCGGGATCTCGTCGCACTCCAACAGGTCCAGCACGTGCCAGGTGCCCAGGACCGGCCCCGACAGCACCACGGCCGCCAGCTCGTCCTGGTGCTCCTGCGCGAACCGCACCGCGAACATGCCGCCCAGGGAATGCCCGATCAGCACCACCGGCAGCTGCGGGTACCGCTCGGAGACCTCGCGGCGCACCGCGTCGAGATCGGCGACGACCTGCTCCGCGTCGCTGATCAGGACCCGCTCGCCCGGCGATTCCCCGTGCCCCGGCAGGTCCGGCGCGACGACCACCGCGCGCGCCGATACGAGCTGCTCCGCGAGCCACTGGTACCGACCCGAATGCTCGCCGTAGCCGTGCACCACCAGCGCGATCCAGCCCGGCGCGCGCCCGGACCACTCGCGCACCATTCGCTCGCCCCTCGGGCCTGCGACGGACCGCTGAATTGCCTCGATCATGGGTATCACCCCAGCACAACAGGTCCGACAAGGCCAGCACCGGCAAGGGCCCGTCCTCGGCTCGGGACGTTCGGGCCGGGCGGTGCGCGCACGACGATGCCCGGCGCCGCCGTGGCGCCGGGCACCGATCCCGATCAGGAGTGGTAGGCGCTGTTCTCGATCGCCCCGAACCCGCACACCGAGCCGAGGTCCCAGCTCACCGTCAGCGGATCCCGCTCGTCGGGCGGCGTCACCAGGGCGCTGACCGGTTTCGGCTGGCACGGGCCCTGTTCGGACTCGCCCTCGTGCGGGACGGCGGTCCAGTGCAACGTGGAGCTCGCGGACTGCCCCGGGGCCAGCCGCACCACCTGCGGGCCGGGGCTCGGGGTCCGCTCCATCTTCGTCGGCACTTCGGCGTCGTCCGCGCCGAGCAGCTGCATGCCGCCGTAGCCGTAGACCGTGCAGGCCTCGCCGCTGGTGTTGGTCAGCGTGAGCTCCGCGTACCGCTGGCCCGCGCCCGACTCACCGTGCTGCACGGCGCCGGAGAGCATCGAGGTGTGGCAGCGCTCCACCTGGCTGCGGGGCTCGGCCGCGGCCTGCCCGGAAGCCGCCGGGCTGCTCTCCGCCGCCGGGGACGGAGCAGCCGCCGCGGACGGCTCCTGGGCCTGCGAGGCGCCGGGAAGCGGAACGGTCGGCAGCGGCGCGTCGGACACCTGCGGGCTCTGCGCCTGGTTCGTCATGGAGCCGCAGCCGCCGAGCAGTGCCGCGCCCAGCGCCACCGCCGTCACCTGGCAGATCCGGTTCGTCTTGCTGGGCTTCCGGCCATCCAGTCGTTGCGAGAACACCGTTGACCACCTCCATCGGCCGCCTCGTACGGCCCGTCGTCGCTATCCGGTCCGCTGTTCTGAAGACGTCTGGCGCCACAGGTGGTTGCACGTCTTGTGCGGTCCGCCCGGAGTTCCCCCGGATGGAGGCGCCGCCCGTTCGGGCCGCCCCCACTGTGCCGCCGCCCGATCCGGTCCGCGACCTGCGCCGTCGATCGGTTCGGGAGCAGTGCTTGATCGTGATCGGCGATCGCGCCGCTGGGGAGCGCGACATGATCACCGGGCGCGGAACAGGACCGATCGGGTGGCGCTCTTGACCTGAACGGCGGAACTCGGTGATCGTTGACCTTCGATACGTTGGCTATGAGAACTGTCCCCGGTCGGCGGAGAACGACGTTCCTCGCTTTCGGAAAGAAATGCCGGCGCCGGGGCCGGCGGAACAGACCGCGAAGAGAGACGAGACCGCCGATCCGGTTCGTGTGGCGTGACTCGCGCACCGGACCGCATCCGGTGAAGTGAGGGGGTTCGGGGATGGCGAGCATTCCAGGAATCGATGTCGCGCGATATCAAGGAGAACCGGACTGGGCCGCCGTTCGCGGCGCCGGATTCGCGTTCAGCTACATCAAGGCGACCGAAGGCGTCGGCTATGTGAGCCCGACGCTGGATTCACAACTCGGCGGGGCTCGCGCGGCCGGGCTGGTGACCGGGCTCTACCACTTCGCCCGGCCGGACACGAACTCGCCGCAGGCGGAGGCCGCCGACTTCGCCGGGCAGCTGGCCCGGACCAACTCCAGCGGCGCGGGGAACCTGCCGCCGTGCCTGGACATGGAGACCGAGGCCGCTGACCTCGGGGCGTGGATCAAGGGCTTCGTGGACGCGTTGCGCGGCCACACCGGGCGCAACGAGGTCGTCGTGTACGCCTCCTCGTCCTGGTTCAGCGACAAGCTGGCCACCGACTCGTGGGTCGACCCGGGCGTGTTCCTGTGGGTCGCGCACTACGGGCAGCCGCCGGGACAGCCGGGCTTCCTCACCGATCGGGTGGCGATCCACCAGCACGCTTCCGACGGGCAGGTGCCCGGGATCGCCGGTGCGACCGACCTCAACGTGTCGCTGGTGGACCTGCCGGTGCTCACCGGCGGCACCGCGCCGCCGCCGGCGCCGCCCGCTCCGCCCGCGCCCGAGACCTACGTGGTGCAGCCGGGGGACACGCTCTCCGGGATCGGGGCGAAGGTCGGCGTGGCCTGGCAGTCCATCGCGCAGGCCAACGGCATCAGCGACCCGAACCTGATCTACGTGGGACAGGTCCTGCGCATTCCCCGCTGACGCGCGGGCTCGTTCGTCCCGGGTGAATCCCGGTTGGTCTCTCACCGTTCTCGCGAGGGACCGACCGGGGCACGCCGGTGGGCGCGAGATCAGGTGAGGACGGGGGCGCGGGCGAGCACCGCGCCGAGGCCGTAGGCCAGTCCCATGACGGCGAGCTCCGCCGCCGCCCAAGCGATGAGCGCGGTTCGCCGGTGGCGTTCCACGCGGGGCAGCAGCCGGTACCGGGCGTGGCCGCCCAGGCCGGCGAGCAGCGCGAGCAGGACGGTTTTGAGCAGCACGATCCGCCCGTAGCCGGTGGTCACGAGGCCGTCGAGTCCGCTGCCGGTGGCCGTGAGCTCGGTCAGGCCGTTGAACAGGCCGGATGCCGCGACCGCGAGGATGGCGGCGGTCGCGAGCCGCGAATAGCGCGGCAGCGCGGTGGCCAGCTGGCCCCGGTGCGGGGCGACGAACAGGGCGACCGCGGCGAGTCCGCCCGCCCAGACGGCGGCGGCGAGCACGTGCAGCTGCACCGAGATCATGCTCAGGTTGTGGTACTCCCAGTCGGTGGCGTGCCCGGTCAGCGGCATCGGCAGCAGGCCGAGCAGGGCGAGCACGGCGCGCAGGTCGTCGGTGGACCCCTCGTTCGCGGGGCCGCCGCCTGCGGTCCGGCCGTCGCGCACGACGCCGATCAAACCGAGGGCCGCGCAGCCCGCGGCGCACACCGCGCTCAGCGCCAGCGCCGTTCCGGCGGGCACGCCGCTGATGTACCCGGCGACGTCCTCGGCACTCGGGGTGCCGCCGAGGAGTTCGGCGGCGTAGAGCACCAGCAGCAGCAAGGCGCAGGCCAGCCAGGCGAGTGCCGTGATCACCGCGGTCCGCCGGGACAGCGCGAGGTGCCTGCGGGCGTGCCTGCCGCGGTCGGGGACCAACCTGGGCAGCAGGCCAAGTCCGACCGTCGCGACGGCCGCGAGGTCGAGCAGCGCCCGCACCGGTGGTGCGATGAAGCGGGTGGCCGTGTCGGGCGCGGCGAGGCCGGGCACTTCGTCGGCGCCGATGTGGGCCGCGGCGGCGAGCGCGGCGGCCGAGGCGAGCACCACGGGGGCGATGGCCGCGATGCGGACCCCGTTCCCCGAGGTCTTGCGGCCGGGAGCGGCTCGCCCGGATCGGTGGTGGTCGGGGCCGGTCCCGGTGTCGGCGGACATCGCAGCATCGTCGCACCTGGTCGAGATGTGCCGGGGTCCGCGGTGACCGGGAACGGTTCAGCGTGTTGGCCCGATCACGATTCCGCCGGAATAGTTGATCTTGAATGTGGCTCGGGCGTTCCGCTGGCGTGCGGTTATTCCTGCGGCATAACGATTTCCGCGGGTTCGGATCCGCTGCCTCCGCGTGACGTGAAACCATCGTTCGTTGTGTTGCTGACAAAGGTCTCAGCGGGGTTGTTCTACAGTCGTGCACGTGGATCAAGCGGGCGGTAATGAGTGGGCGGGGTATGTGGCGCATACCCCGCTGCTGCTCGCGCCCGCGGATTCACGAGGGGAAGGCGGGGTGGCGCGACTGAACCCGCACCGACTGCGTTCGTCCGTTCACGGCGCGCATTCTTGTTATGCCGGTCGGAGCACCGCGCGGGTTCGGCGCGTTTCCCGCGCGACGGCCGTTCACTGCTATTCGCCGATTGTTTCCCCGCAGGTTCTGGGTGAGCTGGAAACCTTATCGGGCGAGCCGGTCGCGACGGGATCTTCGGCTCGCCCCGCCGAGAACCCGGACCGCCGCCGCGGGGGGCTCGGGGTGATCCCTTACGCGGAACGGAGCGCGCGCGGTGGATCCGGCGGCGACCTCCGGGGCGGTCGTCTGCGGTGTCCGGGGGAATCCGGCACGGCTGCGCTGGGTGAACGGGTCGAAAGGTCCGGATCGCGCCCGAGTGCCGCCGTGCTCGGCGCATCATGGGGTGGACCGATCCGGGGCGGTGGCGCCGTGGACGTGGATGTGCGCGGCGCATGATCGGCTCAGGGAAAGTGAGGGTGCGCGCCCCGATGTGGGGCAGGCCCGCGATGCGCGAGATTGAGCGGTGTGGACGAACAGCACGGACTGCCAGGGACGACTTCCGGGAGCGGGGTCGGCCGGACGTCGCGTCGCGGGCTCCGGGGTGGGGCGTGCGCGGCTCGGAGGCCGGGTGACCGGCAGGTGATCTTCGTGGGGCGGTGTGCGACGTGACCACGCTCGCGGTGGCGCTGGCGGCGCTGGGAGCCTGCGGCTATGCGGTCGGCGCCCGGCTGCAGCACGGCGCGGTGCAGGACGCGATCGGCGACGGCGGGCTGAAGGTCCGCAGCCAGGTCCGGTTGCTGCGCAACCATCGGTGGCTGCTCGGCCTGCTCGCGCTGGGCAGCGGGGCGCTGCTGCACGCGTGCGCGCTGGGTCTCGCGCCGTTGAGCGTGGTGCAACCGGTCGGGGTGCTGGCGCTGCCGATCACCGTGCTGCTCAACGCGCGGCAGCAGGGCGTGCGCACGCGGGATTTGAACGTGCACGTGGTGCTGGCGGTGTTGGCCGCGACCGGGGGCGTCGCGGCGTTCGTGTTCTTGGCGGCCGGGAGCGCGACCGCCACGGCGGTGCTGCCGGACGAGCAGCTGCTGGCGACCCAGCTCGTCGCCGGTGCGGTGCTGGCCCTCGGGGTGTTCGGGTTGCTCACCCGGTCGAAGGTCCGCTGCATGGCCTACGCCGCGGGCTGCGCGGTCGCCTACGGACTGGTCTCGTTGCTGGTGCGCGCCCTGGTGCAGCAGCTCGGCAGCACCCCGCTGCTGGACATCAACCCGCTGCCGGTGGTCGTGATCGTCGTCGCGATGGTCGTGGGCGGCTGGTTGCTGCAGCACGGCTACGCCAGCGGTCCGCCCGACCTGGTGGTGGCCTGCCTGACGGTGATCGATCCGCTGGTGGCGGTGGGCCTGGGGATCGGCCTGCTGGGCGAGGCCGATGCCGTCGGCAGCGCCACCGCGGTCGGCGAAATCCTGTGTGCCGTGATCGCCTGTGCCGGGGTGTTCGCACTCGCGCGGCATCACCCGGACACCCAGGAACAGCGAGTGCAACAAACCGTGACCGGCGACGGCAACACCGACGTACGGCGGATACGTTCTGACGGGAGTTCAACTTGACTTCGCAACCGTTCGGTGGAGATCGGCTGCGCATCGTGATCGGTGCGGTGATGTACCCGCCCGAGGTGAACGGTGCGGCCAACTTCGGCCACCGGCTCGCCACCGGGCTGGCCCGCCGCGGCCATGACGTGCACGTGATCTGCCACTCGGTGGATCGGCAGGAGAGCACCCGCGTCGAGGACGGGGTGACGGTGCACCGGGTCGCGTCGTACCGCACCCCGGCGCACCCGACGTTCCGCGCGTGCCCGCCGTGGCAGGCGTCCTCGGTGGCGGACCGGCTGCTCCGGGAGATCCAGCCGGACATCGTGCACGTCCAGTCGCACTTCTTCATCGGCCGCGGTCTGATCAACGCCGCTCGCCGGCAGGGCATCGGGCTGATCGCCACCAACCACTTCATGCCGGAGAACATCTTCGGCTACGTGCGGATTCCGCGTGCCCTGCAGAAGGCGGGCGCGTGGCTGCTCTGGCACAACCTGATCAAGCACTACGGCAAGGCGCAGCTGGTCACCGCCCCGACGCCGCGGGCGGTGCAGCTCCTGCAGGAGAACGGGTTCGCCAAGCCCGCGGTGCCGGTGTCGTGCGGGATCGACGTCGACCTGTACCGGAGCCGGGCGCACGAGGTGCGCAAGCAGGACCCGGACCCGTCGACCCGCACCATCCTGTTCGTCGGCAGGCTCGACGAGGAGAAGCACATCGACGACCTGCTGCGGGCGATGGCGCTGCTCAAGACGACCCGCGCCACCCGCCTGGAGATCGTCGGGGACGGAAGTTGCCGGGAGCCGCTCGGCGAGCTGGCCGCCGAGCTCGGCATCGAGGACCGGGTGCACTTCGCGGGCCTGGTCGACGAGCAGGAGCTGCTCGACGCCTACGCCAGGGCGGACCTGTTCTGCATGCCGAGCATCGCCGAGCTGCAGAGCCTGGCCACCATGGAGGCGATGTCGGCGGTCACACCCGTCGTGCTGGCGGACGCGATGGCCTTGCCGCACCTGGTGGAGGCCGGGAAGAACGGCTGGCTGTACCCGCCGCGGGACGTGCACGCGCTGGCCCACGCGATCGACGACGTGATCGCCGACCGCGACACCATCGACCGGATGGGCGCCGCGGGCGAGCGGTTGGTGAGCCGCAAGCACGACATCGACGCGGTGCTGGGCCGGTTCGAGTCGATCTACCGGCACGCGCTCGCGCACGACGACGGGGTGACGCCGGTGGAGCTGCCTGCCGAGCTGGCGAGTTGAGCCGCCGCCATGACCAGCAGACCACTGACCCGCGACTCCGCGGTCCCGCCGGAACCGGCCCTGGGCGCCGAGCTGCGCGTGGAGCGCATCCAGGGTTCTGACCTGCACTTCTGGATCTACCGCGCCGGCGCGGGCGAGGCCCCGGAGCCCCGGGGCTCCGGAGCTCCGGGGAACGCGGTGCCGGAGCCCGGCGCCGATGCCGATGAGACCGGCGGAGATCCGCTGATCGTCATGGTGCACGGGCTGCGCGGTACCCACCACGGGCTGGAACCGATAGTCGAGCGGCTGCCCGGTCGCACCGTGGTCGTTCCAGACCTGCCTGGTTTCGGGGACTCGGGTCCGATGACCGACCGCGCGCACGACGTCGCCGGCTACGCCGCCGTGATCGTCGAGCTGATCGAACGGCTCGGCGGGAGACAGCGGCCGGTGGTGCTGCTCGGGCACTCGTTCGGTTCGATGGTCGCGGCTCATGTCGTGTCCTGTGTTCCGGAGTCGGTGGCACGGCTGGTGCTGGTGAATCCGATCTCGACCCCGGCGTTGCACGGGCCGAGGGTGATGCTGTCCCGGCTGACCTCGCTGTACTACACGCTGGGCACGGCGTTGCCCGCGCGGCTGGGCCGGCTGCTGCTGGCGAACCGGTTGGTGGTGCGGGCGGCGGGCCAGGCGATGCTGCGGACCCGTGATCCGCAGGTGCGCCGTTTCGTGCACGAGAGCCATCTGCGGCACTTCAGCCGGTTCCACAGCCCGCAGCTGCTGAGCGAGACCTACGAAGCTTCGGTGACCGGCACGGTCGCGGACTACCGCGCTGCGCTGGCGTTGCCGACCCTGCTGGTCGCGGGCGAGTCCGACGAGATCGCGCCGGTCGCCGGCCAGCGCGAACTCGTCGCGGGGCTGCCGGACGCCGAACTGGTGATCATCCCGGGCGTCGGCCACCTCGTGCACTACGAGACCCCGGCCGCCGCCGCGGCGGAGATCGACCGCTTCTTGGGAGAGGCATGAGCGCACGCCCCACCGACGCGGCCGAGACCACCGGCGCCGCCGACGTGGTCGACGGGCGGTCCCCGCGAGTGTTCGTCGACGCCCGGTGGACCAGGACCGACGCGCACGACGGGATCAGCCGCTTCGGGGCCGGGCTGATCGAGGCGCTGCACGTCCTGCACCCGGTGACGATGCTGATCCACGACGAGCGCCAGCTCGCGCTGCTGCCCGCGGGCGTGCCGCACATCAAGATCAACAGCCCGTTCTCGGTGCGGGAGCTCGTCGTCTCGCGCAGGCTGCACGCGCTGGGCGCCGACGTGGTCTTCAGCCCGATGCAGGTCATCGGTGGTGTCGGCCGCCGCTACCGGCTCGTGCTCACGTTGCACGACCTGATCTACTACCGGCACCCGGAGCCGCCGGGCTTCCTGCCCGTGCCCGTGCGGGCGATCTGGCGGCTGTACCACCGCGCCTACTGGCCGCAGCGGCTGCTGCTGAACCGCGCCGACGCGGTGGTCACCGTCAGCGAGACCACGCGGCGGTTGATCGGGCGCCACCGGCTCACCCGGCGGCCCGTGACGGTCGTGCGCAACGCGCCCTCCGAGCCTCCGGAGCCGGACCAGGACGGTGCCGAGCAGGGGCCGGTGGGCCAGGTCCGGGACCTCGTCTACATGGGTTCGTTCATGCCCTACAAGGACGTGGAGACGCTGCTGGCGGGCATGGGCTCGCTGCCCGGGTACCGCCTGCACCTGCTGAGCCGGATCGCCCCGGCCCGGGAGGCCGAGCTGCGCGCGCTGGTGCCGTCCGGATCGGACGTGGTGTTCTGGAACGGCATCGAGGAGGAGGCGTACCGGACGCTGCTGCGCCGGGCGACCGCCCTGGTCACCGCCTCGCGGGACGAGGGTTTCGGATTGCCGATCATCGAGGCGATGCATGCCGGAACTCCTGTCGTGTGCAGCGATCTGGACATCTTCCGCGAGGTGACCGGTGGCCACGCCCGGTTCTTCCCCGCCGGTGACGCCACGGCTTTCGCGGCGGCCGTCCGCGAGGTGGACGACGACCCCGAGCGGCGAGCGGAATCGGTGCGCCGCGGCCGCGAGCAGGCGGCCGGGTTCACCTGGGACCGATCGGCCCGGCAGTTGTTGCGCGTGCTGGTGCCGGGTCGACCCGTGCCGCCCGAGGAGTCGGCGTCCTGAGGAGTTCCCGTGGGTGATCCGCGCGGCGCTGCGGGTGGCGGAACCGCGGTGGTTCCGCCACCGGCAGGGCGAGGATCGAGCAGCGACGCTCCCGGCGGGACGGCCGACGGTGATCAGCGTGGCCAGACCTTGATGGCGCGCGCCACGTACTCGGACCGGGGAACGAAGGAACCCGGCGGATAGGTCGAGAATTCGGCGTGCGTGTCGCACATCGGATCCTGGTACACCGTCACGGGTTTTCCGGTCTGGTTGACGAACGATTTCGCCTCCGGCTGCGGTGGCAGCGCGACGCATTCTTCGAGCGCCGTCGTGCGCAGCTCCGCCCGGTGCGGTTCACCCCGGTACTCGATGTGCGGATAAGCGCAGAAAGACCCGTCCTGGCACGGAATCGGCTCGGCCGGGCCCGCTTGCGCGACGGCTCCGCCGAGGGCGCTGAGCGCGATCCCGAACGCGAGCGCCGGGGCCAGCGCGGATCGTCGTGAAATCCACAGTGGACGATTTCGCGAACGCGCGGACCTGATCTCAGAAGTGGCGGCGTGCATGAGCGATCACCTTTCACGGCAAGGGAAATCAACGAGGGAATCGTCTTCCGGGCCGTCTTCGCGGCCCTGACGAAATCCAGATTCCCGAAACCGGGATCAGAGCGCCAGCACTTCAACTGGATACACCCCGACCGAGTGGATTTCCGGTTCGCCGCCGGTGATCTGGCGGCGAACCGGAAATCCCTGCTCAGCCCGCGGAACTGGTGACCAGCGAGCGCGTGACCCGGACCGCGCCCTGCCGCACGGCGCGCTCCACCGCCCACCGCCGGGCGCGGAACTCCGCGATCGGCAACGAGATGGCCACCGACGCGGTCACGCAGCCCGCCGGATCGAACACCGGTGAGGCCATGCACGCCAGCCCCGGCTGGAACTCCGCGATCTCCAGCGCGATCTGCGACTGCCGCACGTGCGAGAGGTGTTCCTCCAGCGCGGCGGGGGTGCGGATCGTCGACGGAGTGCACGGGACCATCCCCGCCTGCTCCAGGTAGCGCGCCCGCTGCTGCGGCTCCATCGCCGCGAGCATGATCTTGCCGAACGCCGTCGCGTGCGAGGCCTGGTGGAAGCCCACGTCCAACGGCTGCACCCGGGGCCGCCGATCGGAATCCTCCACGTGCGCGATGACGACCTCGGTGTCCCGGTAGATCGCGTAGTACGCGGCCGCGTCGGCGTGCTGGTGCAACCGCCGGATCGCCCCGGCGATCTCCGGCTGCACCGCGAGCTGCCGCGACAGCGCCTGCCCGAGGAACCGGGCCTTGTACCCGAGCGCGAACACGTGCTGGTCGGTCAGGTGCACCACGTGCCCGGCCTCCACCAACGTCGTGAGCAGGTGGTAGGTCGTCGGCAAGGTCAGGTCGAGCTCCGCGGCGAGCCGCTTCGCGGTGACCCCGCACGGCGAGGCCGCGATGGTCTCCAGCACCCGCAGCGCGCGGCCCACCGACTGCAGGGTTCCCGACGGCGCCTTGGCGCCGTTGTGCTGCGGGTCCCGTCCGCCGGTGGGCAGCGCGCTCATGGTTCTCAATGTAGGCCAGACCGGGCGGCCGTCCCGCCCGATCCGTACCGGGTGTCGAGCAGGCCACGACACCAACCGGCATTGCCCTCGATGCTGACGCGTGTCGTGCGCGCGAACCGCAGGCGGGCCGAGAGGCCCTCGACGGGGACGGCGTCGCCGTGCTCGTCGACCAGCAGCAGCGCGTCCGGCCCGGACGGCAGTCCGAGCTGGTCCCGCCGCCTGCGCAGCCGGTCCAGCGCGGTGCTCGGCTGGAGGCCGCCGAGCCGCACCTCGACCAGGTCGGCCAGCTCGGTGCCCTCGCGGAGCAGCTGCTGGGCGACCTGTTCCTGGTAGGCCAGGTGCGCCTTGCGCAGGAACGTGCGGCGCAGCTCATCGAGCTCGCCGGCGGCCAGGCCGGGGAACGCCGCGTCGAAGCCGTCCCCGGCCGCGACCCCCGCGTTGATCTCCTCGGAGGCGAAGTGGTCCAGCAACCGCACCCGCACCCGCCGCACGCCGGGCAGCTCGGCCACCGCGTCGTGCGCGTCGGCGACCATCAAATAGGCGAAGTTCGGCGCGCAGAAGTACGTCGGCAGCCGCAGGTCGACGTGCACCTCTTCGCCGTCGACCTCCGTCCCGGCCACGAAGTCCAGCTCGGTGACGGGCTGGTCGAGCTCCGGGTCGAGCACGGTGCCCAGCGCCCGCCACACCTCCGTTTCCAGGCTCACGGCGGTGGTCATGACGACATCGCCTCCTTGTTCAGCTCCGAGGCGACCGGCTCGCGCCCGGTGGGGATCTCCGGCTCGGCGGCGCGCATCTCGGCGGGCACCTCGATGTCGTAGAGCCGCGCGGCGTTCAAGCCGAGGATCTTGCGCTTGACGTCGGTGGTGAGCACTCCGTACTCGGACTGCATGTCCTCCGGGATCTGGAAGTCGACGAACTGCTCCACCAGCCACTTCGGCGTCCAGATCGCGTAGTCGCTGGAGAAGGTGATCCGGTTCTCGTCCAGCCAGAACAGCAGCTCGCCGATGATCTGGGCGAAGTAGCGCGGCCGGTGGTTCATGAAGGCCATCGCCACCGCCAGTCCGCCGTAGACGTTGGGCTCCTGGGTCGCGATCCAGCAGAAGTCCTCCAGCCGCGGCAGGCCCACGTGCTCCACGATGAAGTTCAGCTCGGGGAACGCCGAGGCCACGTCGTCGACGTCGGCCACGTCGAAAGCGTCCCGGTTGAGCGGGTAGATCGTCGGTCCCTTGTGGATGTGGATGTTGCGGATGCCCAGTTCCTGGCACTTCTCCAGGTAGCGGTAGGACCACGGGTCGGTCAGCTTCCAGCCCTTCGACTCGCCCTTCCACTCGGCGGTGTAGAGCTTCGTCCCCTTGAGCTGCCACCGTTCGGCGAGCCGTTCCAGGGCGCCCAGCCCGGCTTCGCCGTCGCGCGGGTCCCAGCCGCCGTTGACGATGAACTTGTCCGGGTGCTTCTCCGCGAGCACGCCGTCCTGCTCGGTGGTGTTGAAGCCGTTGACGAAGAAGTCGGTGAGGTAGGTCGGCTGGAAGATGGCCTTGTCGACGTAGCCCACTTCGAACAGGTCGTGGAGGATCTTCTCCTCGCTCTGCTTCTGGAACTGCTCGTGGGTCCACAGCTCGGATTCGGGGCTGAGGTTGCGGTGGTAGTCGTAGAAGCAGTTCAGGAAGCCCTCGCCGTAGCGGTTGGCCTGGTTGGCCGGGGTCCCGTCCCACGCGTGGATGTGGCTGTCGACGATGAAGTACTTGGTGCCGTCTTTTTCGTACATGGCGAACCTCCGTGGCGGGACGGATCAGGGAACGAGAATGGCGCGGCCACCGGGAATGCGTCCGGCGTCGAGGTCGTCGAGGGCGTCCAGCGCGGCGTCGAGCGGGTAGGTGCGGGTGCGCAGCGAGACCTTCCCCTGCGCGGTCAGCGTCATCAGCTCGTCGAGGTCGTTGTAGGAGCCGACGAGGTTGCCGATCACGTTGATCTCGCGGGAGATGATGTCGATGGTGGGCACGTCGACCCGCCCGCCGTAGCCGATGACGAAGTACGAACCGGCGTCCCTGGTCATGGCGACGCCGTCGGCTTCGGTGCCGTTCTCGCCGACGAAGTCGAGGACCACGTGGGCGCCCTTGCCGCCGGTGATGTCCCGGACGGCGTCGACGTGGTTCCCGTCGGCGGCCACGGTGTGGTGCGCGCCGAGTTCCGCGGCGAGCGCGAGCGCCTCGGGCGACCGGTCCACGACGGTGATCTCGGCGGGGCTCAGCGCCACGAGCGACTGCAACCCGATGTGGCCGAGGCCGCCCGCGCCGATCATCACCACGTGCGTGCCCGGGTAGAGCAGCGGGACCGCTTTGCGCACCGCGTGGTAGGCGGTGAGCCCGGCGTCGGCCAGCGCGGCCACGTCGGCCGGTTCCAGACCGTCGTCGAGCTTGACCACCGAGCGGGCGTTGGTGCGCAGCAGCTCCGCCATCCCGCCGTCGGTGTCGATGCCGGGGAACAGCGAGTTCTCGCAGTGCACGTCGTCCCCGCTGCGGCACGCCCGGCACAGCCCGCAGGTGACCAGCGGGTGCAGGATGACCTTGTCGCCGGGGCGCACGTTGCTGACGGCGGCGCCGACCTCGCGGACGGTGCCGGCGTTCTCGTGACCGATGACGTAGGGCAGCGCGACGCCGCTCTTGCCGGCCCACTGGCCTTCGATGATGTGCAGGTCGGTGCGGCACACGCCTGCCGCGCCGACTTCGACCAGCACGTCCAGCGGTTCCCGCACGACCGGATCGGGCACCGATTCGACCGCGGGTCTCTCGCCGTATGCGTGCACTCTGACGGCTCGCACGAGGGACTCCTCTCCGTTGAGCTGTGTCCTGCTTCACAGCGTGGCCGGAGCGTCCCGACGGCGGAAAGAGCCGTTGTCAGATGCTGATAACGGCAGGTCCGCGACCTGGCGGACCAAGGGCCTTGAGCGGTTCAGCGGAGTCGGCGGCGGCCGAACGCCACGCGCCGGCGGGTGCCGGAGGAGCGCGCGCCGGGCTGTGCCGGGAGTGGGCCACGGGGACACTCCCGCCATGGGCGAGATCGGCTGGAAGGTGCGGATCGGGAACGACGAGCTGGTGGTGCGGCGCCGCTACGAGCTGCTCGGCATCGGCAACGACATGCTCATCGCGCTCTGGTTCATCGCGGGCAGCGTGCTGTTCTTCCACGACTACACCGCTACGGCGGGCACCTGGATGTTCCTGCTGGGCAGCGTCGAGCCGGCGATCCGCCCGGCGCTGCGGCTGTCCCGGCACCTGCACCTGCGCCGCTTCGGGCCCGCGACGCCCCACGAGTCGTCCCAGGAGTTCTGACGGCGGGCGGCCCGCTCACAGGTAGCAGGCGCTGACGTAGCCGGTGACCCGGGTGCGGCGGTCGAGCAGCTGCCACCAGGTGTCGTCCCGCGCCCCGCCGGGGCAGGTGACGTGCTCGCCGACGACCTGCCTGCGCAGCCGCACCTGGTCGCCGGGATTGCCGACGCCGAGCACGACCGACGAGGTGCCCGGACCGGCCCGCAGGTTGACGCCGGGCGTCCGGAAGTCCCCGTAGCGGTCCACCCCGGCCTCCCGGCTCAGTTCGGCGAGCCGATGGCCGAATTCGAACACGAAGTGCGCCACACCGGTCGCCAGGCCGTTCATCGGCAGCACGAGTGCGGCCACCCCGGCGATCACGGCATTCCGGATCGTGTGCATGAGTTCCCCCTGACTCCCGCAGCCAGGTCGAACGCCCCCGGCCGGGAGTTCGCGAATAGATCGTTCCGACGTTTCCCCGTAGCCGAATCAATCGAACGCACTTCCCATTTTATCGGCCGGAGCCGCTTCGCAGGGAGTGTCCGATCGAGTGCTTCGATGAATGCTCCGGATCGTGCGGAACTCTGAAAAGAATTCGCGGCCGGATTACGGTGCGCGATGCGGATACCCACTTCAGTGCCCACGATGTGCCGATGTGGTGGACGGGGTCCAGCGGTGCGTGACCGGCTTCGCGGGGGAGTCCGGTGGATAGGATCCGCGGCGCGCGGAACTCCGCCCGTCGCGGGGCGAGCCACCGAACGGGAGGAATCGATGACCGATGTGGACCTGTGGGACGGACTCGCGGTGCGGCCGGGCTTGTGCCGGGAGTGCCGCCACCCGTCGTTGAACCGCACGCGACACGGCGTCACGTACATGCGGTGCACCCGCGCCGGATGGGATGAGCGGATTCCACGCTATCCGGGACTACCGGTCGCGGAGTGCGTCGGATTCGAGCGCCGCGCTCGTCCATGAGGACTACGCCACCGCGAACCGGCGATTCTGGCGGGAATTCGCGGCGATTCGACCGCATTTCGCGGTGCTGACCTGGCGGAACATTCGGACGGGGTATCGGCGGGCGGGTGCCGGGGCGCTCGCGTGCACGCCCCGGCACCCGCGTGGACGCTGGTCAGCCCTTCTCGGCGCCGATCCCGGTCAGCGAGCGGACCTCCATCTCGGCCCGCCGCTCGTGGTCGGCGGTCTCCTCGCTGAACAGCGTGCCGATCGCGGCGAACAGGAAGGAGATCGGGATCGACACGATGCCCGGATTGCGCAGCGGGAACAGCGCGAAGTCCACACCGGGGAAGATCGAGTCGGGCGAACCGGACACGACCGGTGAGAGCAGCACCAGCACCAGGCAGGACACCAGTCCGCTGTAGATCCCCCACAACGTGCCCGCGGTGTTGAACCGCCGCCAGAACAGCGAGTACAGCAGGGTGGACAGGTTCGCGGAGGCCGCGAACGCGAACGCGAGTCCCACCAGGAAGGCGATGTTCTGGCCGTTGACGGCGATGCCGCCCGCGATGGAGAGGCCGCCGATCGCCAGCGCGGTGTACCGCGCGACCCGCACCACCTGGCCGGAGTCGGCGTCGCCGTCGCGGATCATGTTGGCGTAGATGTCGTGGGCGAACGAGGCCGAAGCGGTCAGGGTGAGCCCGGCGACGACGGCCAGGATCGTCGCGAACGCGACGGCGGCCACGATGCCCAGCAGCAGCGTGCCGCCCACCTGGTAGGCCAGCAGCGGTGCCGCGGAGTTCTCCCCGCCGGGGGCGTCGAGGATGGCCGGCGTGCCGACCAGCGCCGCCGCGCCGTAGCCGATGATCAGGGTGCACAGGTAGAACAGCGACATCGTCCACACCGCCCACACGACCGAGCGACGTGCCTCCTTGGCGTTCGGGACGGTGTAGAAGCGCATCAGGACGTGCGGCAGGCCCCCCACGCCGAGCACCAGCGCCAGCGACAGCGAGACGAAGTCCAGCCTGGTCATCGAGGACAGTCCGTACTGCACGCCCGGCGCGAAGATCTCCCGGCCGTTCGGGTTGTTCTCGGCGGCGTAGGTCAGCAGCTTGGAGATGTCGTAGCTGAACTTGCCGATCAGGAAGATCGTCAGCAGGCCGACGCACGCGAACAGCAGGGCGGCCTTGACGATCTGCACCCAGGTGGTGCCCTTCATGCCGCCGACCAGCACGTACAGCACCATGATCACGCCGACGACGGCGATCACGATGGCCTGGCCGCCGGCGTCGTGCACGTTGAGCAGCAGCGCGACGAGTCCGCCCGCGCCGGCCATCTGGGCGATCATGTAGACGAAGGTGATGGCGAGCGTGGAGATAGCCGCCGCGGCGCGCACCGGGCGTCGGCGCATCCGGAAGCTGAGGACGTCGCCCATCGTGAACCGGCCGGTGTTGCGCATCCGCTCGGCGATGAGCAGCAGGTTGATCAGCCAGGCGACCAGGAATCCGATGGAGTACAGGAAGCCGTCGTAGCCGTGCACGGCGATGGCTCCGGCGATGCCGAGGAACGAGGCGGCGGAGAGGAAGTCGCCGGACAGCGCGATGCCGTTCTGCGCGCCGGTGAACGAGCCGCCCGCGGCGAAGTAGTCGGTGGTGGTGCTGCGGCTGCTGCCGCGGTAGACGACGAACAGGGTGATCAGCACGAACCCGGCGAAGATCGCGGTGTTGACCGCGGGGCCGGCGGTGGGCAGCAGCGACCCGCCGGGGGCGTCCCGCGCGAGGGCGGTGATCGAGTGGTTCACGTGCGCTCACCACCCACGTCCGGGGCGGCGTCCACTTCGGCGCGGAGTGCGTCGATCCGGGGATCGACGAAGCGTTCGGAGAACCGGACGTAAGCGGTGGTGATGAGCACTGTGGACGCGAATTGCCCGAGCCCGAGCAGCAAGCCGATGTTGATCTCGCCGAACACGGGGGTCGCCATGAACTCGGTCCGGTAGGCGGCCAGGAGCACGTATCCGAGATACCAGAGCAGGAATAACGCGGTCATCGGAAATACGAAGCTGATCACCTTGCGGCGGAGTGCGTGGAATTCGGAGCTCGCCGCGATGGCCTGGTAATCCGGCCCGCTCCGCAGTGCGGGGTCGGTGCTGCGTTCGATTCCCGCGAAGGGTTTCGGAGTTCTCCTCCTGGCGCGGTGCTGCGGATACGCGCGTATCGCTGTTTGAGTAGCGTCGCTCATGCTTCCTTCCCGGAAGTTCTACGTTCGGGTCGGTTGAACTCGGGGGACCCGGTGGATGCGATGTCGAAGCTTTGCGGCGGCGAAGTTAACCACTTCTCCACTGCCAATGAAAAGAGATGTCACCACACAGGATGACGGCTCGATCACTTAGTGTGACTTTTTGCCGTCCGTGCCCGGCCCTCGTGACACGACAGGTTGGACTTCGACCACTCGACGGCAAGGGCTGGTGAAGGTTTTCGGCCTGCCTCGTCAGGCATCGCGGGAGCCCGATCCTGCTTCCGCGCAGTGAAAAATTCCTCGTTCCGGGACTGCCGGAGCAACCCCGGGCGCACTTGACGTGCGGTGTTCGCCGGAGTGGATTGAGCCCAAAACGCCCTCCGTAGTTTCCAGGGGGCGGGGTTTATAGTGCAGGCACCGAAAGCAGACCGTCTCTCCTTCCTTCGCCCCGGTTAGGTGTCCGTGTCCGGAATGCCGCCAGTCCCGGCACAGCTAGTAACGATCGGTTCGGTAACGCTCGGTCTCGCTGGAGCCGCCGTACCGATACGGTCCTGTGCTGGAAGTAAGCCCCGCCGACTGCGAGCCTGCCCGCCGCCGGACCGTTTTCCACCCGACAACCCAGACGACGATTGCGGGATCACACGCATGCGCCGTTCCCCGACGCCAAGATCGCTCGAGAGAGCTCGCACGCTGAGTCCGGCCGCCCGGCCGATGCCGGGGTGGTGCTCGTGACGGCGCCCACTCCTGCGCGCAGGCGAGTCGCGTTACGCCAATGGCGGAACTGGAGCCTGCCGGTCAAGTTCGCCGCGGTCGTGCTGGTGCCCGTGATCTTCGCGGTGGGTCTCGGCATCTCCCAGATCCGCTGGCAGGTCGAGCAGGCCAACGAGTACGAGCGCGTCTCCCACGTCCTCGACAGCGCGCAACGGGTCGAGCCGCTCGTGGCCGCGCTGCAGGACGAGCGCAACGCCGCCGTCCTGACCAACAACGCCGCCGAGCTCGACCGCCAGATCGCCGAGGTCGACAAGGCCTTCGCCGCCGTGGACGAGGAACTCGGCCACGGGTCCGGGCACGCCGCCGCCGAGTTCGGCCAGGTCGTCGAAGACCGCCACGACGAGGTGCACGCCGCCCTCGACAAGCTCAACGAAGCGCGCGAAGCGGTCCGGCGCGAATCGCTGTCGACTCCGGACACCATCAACGCCTACAGCACGGCGATCACCACGGTGCTGTCCCTGGACCGCGCGCTGACGAGCACCGTGTCCGAACCGACGCTGGCCAGCACCGCCTCGGCGCTGCAGGACATGCTCTCCATGATGGAGGAGGTCCGGCTCCAGCAGGCCTGGGTGCTCAGCGGACTCTCCCAGGGGCAGCTCGCGCCGCAGTCCGTCGACGCGCTGCAGGGATCCCGCGCGCGGCTGATCTCCAAGATCGCGGACGCGCGCGCCACGGTCGCCCGGCACTGGCAGGAGCGGCTGGACCAGACGACGCAGGGTCCCGAGATCGTGCAGCGCAACACGATGCTCACGCAGATCTTGATGGCCGGCATGAGCGGTGGCCCGTTCCCGGCCACTCCGGAGCAGTGGAACGGCATCTCCGACCAGGTCGTCATGCTCATCGACGACGGTCACAACGACCTCGCCGCCGAGGTCCGCACCGGAGCCTCCACGCTGCGCGAGGACGCGGGCAACGCGGCGGGCTGGGACTCGGCGATGCTGCTGGCGTCGCTGCTGGTCGCGGCCGCGGTCATCACCGCGATCACCCGGCAGCTGCTCGGTTCGCTGCGCACGCTGCGCCACGGCGCGCTCGACGCCGCCCAGCACGAACTGCCGGAAGCGGTCGCCGGCATCCGGGCCGGTGAAGAGGTCGCCGACCTCCCGCCGCTGCCGGTGCGGACCACCGAGGAGGTCGGGCAGGTCGCCCGCGCCTTCGACGAGGTGCAGCGGCAGGCGCTGCGGCTCGCCGCCGAGCAGGCCTCGCTGCGGCACGGCTACAGCGAGTCGTTCGTCGGCGTCTCCCGCCGGAGCCAGGGCCTGCTGGAGCGCCAGCTGCGCCTGTTCGAGCAGCTGGAGCAGGACGAAGAGGACCCGGACCAGCTGTCCAGGCTGTTCCAGCTGGACCACTTGGCGACCCGGATGCGCCGCAACAACGAGAACCTCATGGTGCTCTCCGGCAGCGACCTGGCGCGGCGGTTCGTGCGGCCCACCGAGCTGGGCGACATGCTCCGCGCCGCCGTCTCCGAGATCGAGCAGTACCCGCGGGTGGTCGTGCAGCCGCCGCCGCAGGTGCGGCTGCTGGGCCACGCGGCCAGCGACCTGGTGCGGCTGATGGCCGAGCTGATGGACAACGCCGCGAACTTCTCCGCGCCGGACACCTCGGTCACCGTCTCCAGCTACCAGGCGGGCGACGGGTCGATCACCGTGGACGTGCTCGACGAGGGCATCGGCATGGGCGACCAGGAGCTCGCCGCGGCGAACGAGCGGTTGTCCAGGGTCGACGAGAACGACCTGGCCACCTCGCGCCGGATGGGCCTGTTCGTCGTGGCCCGGCTCGCGTTGCGCCACGGCGTCGGCGTGCGGCTGCACGGCGGGCCCGATGTGGACGGCGTGCGGGCCACTGTGGTCGTGCCCGCCGAGCATGTCGTCGCCGGTGCCCCCGCGGCACCGCCCGCCCCGGCGATGGGCGGGCAGCGCAACGGGGTGGCGCACCACGATCTGCCCACTTCCGGTTCGTTCGGGACCGGCCCGCACTCGGCCGGGGCGTTCGGCGACGCCGCGCCGCAGCAGTCCGACGACACCGGTTTCGTGTGGAGCACCAGTGGCGGGGACTCCGGTTCCAGCGCCGGTGAGACCGGATTCAGCACGGCTGAAAACGGTTTCAGCACCGGCGAGACCGGCTTCAGCACTGCTGAGACGGGCTTCGGCACGGCGGCCGAAACCGGTTTCAGCACCGCGGAATCCGGCGAGACCGGGCCGAACACGTTCAACACCGGATTCCTCACCGCGGCCGGTGACGGCCTGACGAGTTCCCCGCTGCCCAAGCGGGAACCCGCTGCCGGGCTGGTGGGGCCCTCGCAGCGCGAGGACGCCGCGTCGAGCGAGCCCGCGGGAAGCCTGTTCACGCCGGTGGAGATCCCGGAGCAGGACCAGGGCGAGTCCTACGACTTCTCCTCGGACTGGACCTCGTCGGACCTGGCGTGGCCGCCGGCGATCGAGGACCGGCCCGCGTCGGACGACGGACCGTCGCCGATCTTCGAAGAGGTCTCCACCCAGTGGTTCCAGCCCATCGAGGGCGAGGAGGAATCCGCGGGCGGTGCGCAGGGATGGCCCGGTGACGACGAGCAGGCGACGTCCATCATGGACAGCGGTTCCTGGTCGTTCACCGCGGATTCCGCGGAGGAGGCCGAGGCGGAGGCCGCGGCGGCCGAGGGCGGTTCCGGGTTCACCGAGTCCGGCCTGCCGCGCCGCGAGACCCGCGACCGGTCGGCCGTGCACGTGGACGAGAACGATCCTCTTGGCATCGGAGATCTGGACGAACCGGGCCCCGATCAGGTGGACTCGACCGGCGGGACGGCGACGATCGACGCCGCCGCGGCGGGTGCGCCCGCCGAGCGCAGCCCGCAGGAGTTGAGCCGCAGACTGGCCGACCTGCAAGGCGGCCTGCGATTCGGGAGGAAGGGCCCCATGACGTCGTCGCAGGACAACGCCGCGTCCGGACCCTCCACCGGCGAGCAGGAGGCGACGGGCGGCGGGAGTTCCAGCTGGATCACGGACTCCGCGAGCAACGGCGACCCGGCACCGGCGAACGGCAACGGCAACGGCAACGGCAACGGCGGCTGGAGCTTCGCGACCGACGAGTCGTGGAAGCAGGTCGAGGCGGCGACGACCTCGAACCCCACCTCGTTCACCGAGTCCGGGCTGCCCCGGCGCACGCCGAAGGCCCAGTTGGCCCCGGGCAGCGCGGGCACGGGCCCGGCCAGGCCGGAAGGCCAGCGGTTCGAGCGGGACGCGAGCGCGTTGCGCGGCAGGTTGTCCAGTTTCCAGTCGGGTGTCGAGCGCGGCAGGCATCGGCTGCCGGACGAATCGTAGGAGGACACATGCGTTGCTCGGCTGCGGATGAGCCTCGATGTCAGAAGGAGTTCTAGCCAGGCCACTGAGGGCGCGGGAAGACCGCGTCCGGTTCCACCGATTCGGCAACATGGAGTCGTCCGGACCGACATCGGCGATTCCACGACCACAAGCCAGGAGGTTGCATGACTCCCCAGGAGACGATGTCCCGGCGGTTCGGGTGGCTGGTCACGGACTTCACCCAGCGAGTCGCCGGTGTGGCGCACGCGATCGTGGTGTCCGCCGATGGACTGCTGCTGACCGCTTCGGCCAACCTGCCCCAGGACCGGGCGGATCAGCTCGCCGCGGTCTCGTCCGGTCTGCTCAGCCTCACCAACGGAGCCGCGAAGTGCTTCGAGGCCGGTGAGGTCACCGAGACCATCGTGGAGATGCAGTACGGCACGCTGATCCAGATGGGCATCAGCGACGGGTCCTGCATCACGGCGTTGGCCGCGCCGCAGTGCGACATGGGCCTGATCGCGTACGAAATGGCCATGCTGGTGGAGCGCGTCGGGCAGATCCTCACCCCGGAGTTGCGGCACCAGTTGCAGGGCGCGAGAAATCCGTTCTCCCGGCCGGCCGCGGTGAGGTGACGCGATGAGCGAATCGGGGTTCGGCGAGCAGGACCGAAGACGGGACGAGCCGGACGCGAGCAGCTTCGCCGACGTGATGAACGGTTTCACCTTCGACAGCGGCCGGGGAAGGCGCGGCCGCCGCAAGAAGGGGGATCCGGTGGACGAACCGGCCGCCGAGCAGGACGCGGGTCAGCAGGGGGACGCGGGCGCGTCGCAGCCCCCGCCGGCCCCTCCGCAGGCTCGGCGTCCGACGGCTCGCCCGCCCGCGGACGTGTTCGACGGGCGGGATCCGTTCGATGCACCGGATCTGGAGTGGGAGACGCAGGCGCCGTCGTACCGGGACCCGGACGAGGGCTGGGGGGAGCGTGCGGATTTCGATTCGCGGGCCGGAAGTTCGGCCCCGTGGAACGTCGGGGCACCGGCCCAGGGAAGGCCCGATCGGCCGGCCCCAGGAGGGCCCGATCGGGGGGGAGGGAATCCGGTGAGCGGACAGTCCAGGGGGGCGTTCGACGCTCCGGTCCCGGAACCGGAACCGTCGGCGGACGCCCCCGCGGCCATTCGCTCGTACACCTGGACCGGCGGTCGGACCAGGTCGAACTACGAGCTGCAGATGGAGACGCTCGTGTCCACGAGCGAGGCCTTCCGGCCTGGCTCGACGGGGCGGATGGAACACGAGTCGATCGCCGAACTGTGCCGGCATCCCAGGTCGGTAGCCGAAGTCGGAGCGCTGCTTTCCGTTCCGATCGGGGTGGCTAGGGTGTTGCTGGCCGACATGGCGGAACTGGGGATGGTGACCGTGCACCAGACGGTCACCGAAAGCGGTAGCGCACCACACCTGTTGTTGATGGAAAGGGTATTGAGTGGACTCCGTCGGCTTTAGAGCTCCCCAAGGAGGCGCTCGGGGGCCGGTTGCCCCCCAGCGCGGTGCCACCACCTCGGCGAAGATCGTCGTCGCGGGCGGCTTCGGTGTCGGGAAGACGACGTTCGTCGGTTCCGTTTCCGAGATCGTCCCGCTGACCACCGAGGCGGTGATGACGGAGGCCAGCGCGGGCGTGGACGACCTCGCGGCCACACCGGACAAGAGAAGTACGACGGTCGCGATGGACTTCGGCCGCATCTCGCTGGATTCGGATCTGATCCTGTACCTGTTCGGCACCCCCGGGCAGCAGCGCTTCTGGTTCATGTGGGATGACCTGGTCAAGGGCGCGATCGGCGCGGTCGTGCTGGTCGACACCCGCAGGCTGGCGGATTCGTTCTCCGCTGTGGACTTCTTCGAGGATCGCGGTTTGCCGTACCTGATCGCGGTGAACGCTTTCAACGGCGACCTGCAGCACCGCATGGAGGAGATCCGGGAGGCCATGGCGATCGGGCCGCACGTGCCGATCGGGCCGTGCGACGCCCGGGACCAGCAGTCCACGAAGCAGGCGCTGATCGCCTTGGTGCAGCACGCGATGCGGCACTGGCAGCAGCAGGGCGGCCAGCAGCCGCCGAGGTGAGCCCGCCCCCGGCCGATCGGTTTTCCCGCCGTCGGCCGGGATTCCCGGTGGACGGGTCCACCGGTGGTCGTGGCACAACTGAAGATTTTCCTGGCGAGCGCGCCGTTGGAGCGGTTTTCCCGCTCAGCGGCGCGCTCGCCGTTGCGCGGGGCGTTCCGGCAGTGCAGCGGGGCGCCGTGGGTTCTGGGGCCGCACGGGAGGGACCAGGCGGCACCACGGGTGTTTTCCGGCGCTCGTCGCAGCCGCGTCCGGTGCCTCGGCGGTCTCGTCCGCGCGGGACGGAATGCCGTGGCGGCGCGGGGATTTCCGCGCCTCGCCGAGGTGGAGACGCGAGCGTCGCCGGTGGGACTGTCCACCATGGCTAGTGGATCTTCGATCCGGACGCGTCGAGGATCGATCCGGACGGTCCCGGCGGGCGGTGCGCGCGGGACGGTGCCGCCGAACGCCGTGATCGCGTTTTCGCTGCCACAGCCGGGCTTTTCAAGCGATCCGTTCCGGATTCGGGCTGGTTAACGCACTTGTGGAATACCGTCCGTTGTGGACGAAAGAGCGGAACTCGGCGGTGGTTTCGCGCTCGGATATTCACCCAATTGAAAGAGTGCGCGGATCGTTATCGGGCGGCTAGCATTCTTTAATAGCGGCCCGTGGTCGTTACTTCCACTTCTTAAGATCATCTGAACCAGCAGGATCGGCTGTCCGCCCAAGATCTTCTTCGGGGGGTGTGCCGCGTTGTGCCAGATGGCTTTCCGCTTCATGCAAGGAGATTCGGCGAAAGGTGGCCACTGTGGACTTCGACGCGCTCTTTCATTCGCACTTGGCGGCGATTCGAGCCAGCGTCCGTGCGGGGTTTCGCTTCCGGCACCTGCCCACCGGGCAGGAAGACGAGTTCGTGCTGCAAGGATTCCGCGTGGAGAACGGGGTGATGGACACGTACCTCACCTATGCGGCCGACGACGCGGTCGCGGCTCGATATCGGGTCTCGGACCTGGAACTCCCCGATCCGCCGGCGCTGTGGCGCCGCGACGGGCCGGTGGACGAGGTGGTGCTGGCCTTGCTGGCACTGCCCGCGCACGGGGCTCGCGGATCCCCGATGGCGGCCGGTTTTCCGGTGCACTTCGGCATTCCGCCGCACGCCCACCGGGCTCGGCGGCATCCGGAATCCGAGCCTGACCCGCCGCCGGAAGCGGCGGAACCGTCCGCGTCGTCGCACGATTCGGCGCCGCCCGACGTGCTGTCCCGCATTCCGCGGCCCCGCGCCGGCGGCTGCGTCCCGAATTCGCCGACGCCGCGCGGCTCCCGCTTCCCGGGAGGTGCGCGATGAACGGCAAGAAGCACCTGCCGATGGCCTGGCACTTCGAACGGGTCTCCTCGCGGGAGGCGTACACGTTCCGCTGGGGGCGCGGTTCCGGAATGATCACCGTGCACCGCGGTGACGCGCGCGGTTCGCACAGCGACGACAACCTGGTCGACTGCCTGCCGGTCGGCATCGACTGGATCGACGACCAGGACGTTCGGGTGCAGGCCCGCAAATGGATCAGAGCGAATGCGGGACGTGGCGTGCGCTGAGTGCGCCACCCGCAGGAATCCGCATTCCGGCGTCCGCGTCGAATTCGCCGAACGCCAATTCGCCCCCGGATTCGGGGAGTCGGTTTCGAAGCTCATTCATCCGGTCCCGCCCCTGCCCGGCCGCGGTTCCGAGCGTCGAGCCGGCGGGGGCGGTGGCGGACAGCGCGATTCGTTCCAGGACTCGCCGATGCGGTGCGGCGGGGACTGGCGCTGCGTTCCACGGGCCGGTCGGCGCGGAGCCGCCCGGCCCGAGCGCCCCGCGGCGAACGCGGTGGCGTCCGGTCGGAACCGGCCCCTTCCCGCTGGTGCGGCGACGCGGGAATTTCGGCGAACGTTACGCGGACGACCCCGGTCGGCAAAGCGCCGTGCGTAGACCTGACCGGGAGGCGTTCGTTCCCCACGCGCGGGTCGAGCAAGCGGGCCCGGCAGAACAGGAGGTGCGCGGTGAAAGTGCTGCTGCACGCGCCCGCCGCGGAACTGCCCGCGGAATGGTCCTGGTGCGCGGATTGCGCGGGCACCGGGATCGTCCAAGCCGACCCGGCCGCGCCACCACCCGTCGAAGAGGACTGCTGGACATGCCGAGGCCTCGGCCTCGGCGCCTGGGATGTTCTCTGATGGGACCTCCTGCGTAGTGGGTCGCTCCGCGGAACCTCAGTCGTCTTCTCGCTGCGGGATCTTTTTCCCAAGTGGCTCCGCCACGAGGGAAAAAGCTGTCCTCGCGAGAAGACGACTGAGAACCCGCCGGTGGTC
>NZ_JBSFWJ010000061.1:0-39838 GCF_053592695.1 Saccharopolyspora sp. NPDC002578
GGCTCAGTCGGTCTCTCGCTGCGGGATCTTTTTCCCAAGTGGCTCCGCCACGAGGGAAAAAGCCGTCCTCACGAGAGACCGACTGAGAACCCGCGGGTGGTCACCTTGCTTACGTGGGCTATGTGCTTCGCACATACAGGCACGGCCTACGGCCGCAAGGCAGGCTTGCTTCGCCGCCCACTGCACGGCTTCGCCGTTAGGCACGGCGTTTGGCCGCTAAGCAGGCATGCTTCGTCTCTCGCCTGGCGGCTTCGGGGTTGTTGGGGAGTGCTGCGGGAGGTGTGGCTTTGTCTTGGCCTGTGGCTCGTTGTGCGGGGTGGGGCGTCGAGTTCTGCTGCGGGGGCGCCTTGCTTCGCTCGGACTTGGGGCGGCCGGGGCGGTGGTGTCAGGTGAGGTGGACGACTTCTGCCTTGGTGGCGGAGTGGCGGGCCGCTTCGATGATCTCCAGGCCTGCGATGGCGTCGGACGGGTCGACGGGCAGCGGGGCGCCGTCGCGGAGGGCCGTGACCAGGAGGTCGTAGAACTCCGGGTAGGCGCCCGGCTCGGTGCGCACCGGCGCGGAGCCCTCGACGGTGCCGAGCTCGCCGTGCAGGTGCTCGGGTTCGACGCCCCAGTCCGCGCCGGGGAGTTCACCGGCCCGCAACGCCGCTTCCTGCGGGTCCAGGCCGAACTTCGTGTAACCGGCGCGGTCGCCCAGCACTCGCAGCCGGGGGCCGTGCTGCGCGGTGAACTTGCCGACCCACAGGTGCGACCGCACACCGCCGACGTGGGTGAGCGCGACGAACGAGTCGTCGTCGACCTCGCTACCGGGCCTGCGGGCATCCACTTCGGCGTAGACGGACGCGACCGGGCCGAACAGCGCCAGCGCCTGGTCGATCAGGTGGCTGCCCAGGTCGTAGAGCACGCCGCCCGCCTCCTCCGGGCCGCCCGACTCGCGCCAGCCCGCCTTCGGCCGCGGCACCCAGCGCTCGAACCGGGACTCGAAGCGGTGCACCCGGCCGAGCTCCCCGGCGTCGATGAGCCCGGCGAGGGTGCGGAAGTCGTTGTCCCAGCGGCGGTTCTGGAACACGGTCAGCGGCAGCTCCCGGCGCCGCGCCTCGGCGACGAGTTCGCGCGCCGCCGCGGCGGTGGGGGCGAACGGCTTGTCCACCACGACCGGCAGCCCGGCGCGCAACGCCTCGGTGGTGTGCTCGACGTGCAGCCGGTTCGGGCTGGCCACCACGACCAGGTCCAGGTCGCCGCGCGCCAGCATCGCGGGCACGTCGTCGACCACCGCGGTGCCCGGGTGGCGGGACTCGATCTCCGCGCGCCGCTCCGGATTCCTGGTGACCACTGTGGACAGTTCCAGTCCGGGGTTCGACGCGATCAGCGGCGCGTGGAACACCGCCCCGGCGATCCCGTACCCGACCAATCCGACCCGCAGCGCAGCACTCATGCCGCCATTACATCAAGCACGCCCCCGAGCGCCCCTCGAACCCACCACCCACCGCGCACGCTCCCCAGCACCACGACCACCACATCGAGCACCCGTCACCCTCAGTGCCCGCGAAGGCCACCGCTCGGGTGTGGACGTGCTGATCGGGGCCGCTGGTCGCCGAGGGTCAGACCGGGGCTTCGGGGCCGTTGACCTGGCCGGGCGAGACCAGCCCGGTCTCGTAGGCGGTGATCACCAGCTGGGTGCGCGAGCTCAGGTGCAGCTTCTGCATCACGTGGTACAGGTGCGATTTCACCGTCAGCTCGGCCAATCCCAGGTTCCGCGCGATGTCGGCGTTGGACCCGCCGCGCGCGACCTCCAGCAGCACATCCAGCTCGCGGTTGGTGAGCCCGCTGAGCTCCGTCGACGCGTCCCGCACCCCTAACGACGCGAACCGGTTGAGCAGCCGCCGCGTCACGCGCGGAGCGAGCAGCGCCTCCCCGGCGGCGACCGTGTGCACGGCGCGGACCAGTTCCTCCGGCGGGGCGTCCTTGAGCAGGAATCCGCTCGCCCCGGCCCGCAGCGCCGCGTACACGTACTCGTCGAGGTCGTGCACGGTGAGCATGATGACCGAGGTCGCCCCCTCGGTGGCGGTCAGGATCTCGCGGGCCGCGGTGATGCCGTCCATCCCGGGCATCCGCACGTCCATCAGCACCACGTCCGGGCGGCGCCTGCGCACCGCCGCCACCGCGGCGGCGCCGTCCTCGGCTTCGGCGAGGACTCGCAGATCGGGTTCGGCGGACAGCAGCGCCACCAGGCCCGCGCGGATCATCGCTTGATCGTCGGCGACGAGCACGGTCGTTTCCGCGGGGGACTCCACCACGGACCTCCTCCGTTCGGGCCGCCGCTCGCCGGTCGGAACCGGCGTATTTACGGGTCAGGCAAGGTCCGAATGTTCCGGGCACGGTAGCACGGCCGCCAAGTGGAATCCGTTGGAAACCGGGTGCGCAGTGAACGTGCCGCCCAGCAACGCGACCCGTTCCCGCAGCCCGATCAGGCCCCGCCCGGAACCGCCGCCGCGAGCCGGTGACAGCGCGGGCACCTTCACCGCCAGCGAACGAGCGAAGTTGTCCGGGCCGGTGGCGTGGTTGGTGACCTCCAGCCGCAGGCCGCCGTTGCCGTAGTCCAGCAGCACCCGCGCGTACCCGGTGCCCGCGTGCTTGAGCACGTTGGTCACCGCCTCCTGCACGATGCGGTACGCGGCCATCTCCACACCGGGCCCCAGTTCGCGCACCTCACCGCGCCGGTCCAGCCGCCACACCACACCGGTGCCGCGCACCGATTCCACCAGGTGGTCCACTCGGTGCAGACCGGGCGCGGGCTGCCGTCCGGGTCCGTCGTCGGCGCCGACGGCCGACCCCGGCTCCGGGTCCTCGCGCAACCGGCCCAGCAGGCCGCGGAGTTCGCCGAGCGCGGCCCGCGACGTGTGCTCCAGCTCCCGCAACGTCTGCTCCGCGTGGCCCGGGTCGCGGTCGACGAGCGCGCGGGCGACACCCGCGCGCAACGCCACCACGGACAGGTTGTGCGAGACGATGTCGTGGAACTCGCGGGCGATCCGCGCCCGCTCCCCCGCGACCGCCTCCGCGGCGAGCTGGTCCCGCGCCTGGTCGAGCAGTTCCACCGTGTGCTCCAGCTGAGCCGCCCGCCGTCGGCCGAGCCGCACCGCGTAGGCGAGCCCGACCACCATGAACAGGTCGATGGAGGCCATCACGGTGCTCACGACCGCGGACAGCGGCGGTTCGCCCCACGAGTACAGCACCGGCCAGAGCATCGCGAGAACGGTGGCCACCACGGCACCCACGATCCCACCCCGCTGGCAGACCGAGTACACGCCCACCAGGATCGCGAAGTTCAGCGGGTTCTCCGGCACCCCGACCAGGGTGAGCGTCGTGGCCGCGGCGAGGCAGCCCAGCAGCGACACCCACGGCCACTTGCGCCGCACCATCAGCAGCGTGAACGCGGACACGCTGATCAGCATCATCGACCACCAGGGACGACCCGGCGGCCCTGGTGATTCGAGATGCAGGATCAGCGCGTGCATCACGGTGAACAGCACGACCATCGCGAGGTCGAGCAGGAACGCTCGCTTCACCAAGGCATTCGGCACGCCCAGCAGTATGCGCACACGAACCCGCGATAATCAGTAGCCGCGGGCGACCCAATCGTCGAACTGGGGCAAAACCTCGGCAATCGTGGTGCTCTCCCCGTGTCCGGGGTGCACGGTGGTGACCTCGGGCAGCGTCAGCAACCGGTCCCGGATGGACTCGACGAGCACGCCGAAGTCCGAGTAGGAACGCCCGGTCGCACCCGGCCCACCGGCGAACAAGGTGTCACCGGTGAACACGGTGCCCAGGTCCGCCGAGTACAGGCACACCGAACCCGGCGCGTGACCCGGCGTGTGCAGCACCTGCAGCCCGGTGCCCGCGACGCCGATCACCTGCCGGTCCGCGAGCCCGCGCTCCGGTTCCCGGTCCGGGTGGGTGAGCCGCCACAGCTCCAGGTCCTCCGGGTGCAGGAAGATCGGCGCCCCGACCTCCGCGGCCAGCTCCGGCGCCTTGCGCACGTGGTCGTCGTGGGCGTGCGTGGCGAGGATCGCCAGCACGGTGCGCCCGGCGATCAGCTCCTTGATCGCCTCGACGTCGTGCGGGACGTCGATGACGACGCACTCGGTGTCGTCGCCGACGACCCACGCGTTGTTGTCGACGTCGAAGGTCTGGCCGTCCAGCGAGAACGTGCCGGACGTCGTGGTGTGGTCGATCCGCGCGGCCATCAGAAGACCACCACCGAACGCAGCACTTCGCCGTCGTGCATCTTGGCGAACGCCGACTCGACCTGGTCCAGCGAGATCTCCTCGGTCACGAACTTCTCCAGCGGCAGCTTGCCCTGCTGGTAGAGCTCGGTGAGCATCGGGAAGTCCCTGCTGGGCAGGCAATCCCCGTACCAGGACGACTTCAGCGAGCCCCCGCGCGAGAACACGTCCTGCAGCGGCAGTTCCAGCTTCATGTCCGGGGTGGGCACCCCGACGAGCACCACGGTTCCCGCGAGGTCGCGGGCGTAGAACGCCTGCTGGTAGGTCGCGGGGACGCCGACGGCGTCGATCACGATGTCCGCGCCGAACCCGCCGGTGAGGTCGCGGATCGCCGCCACCGTGTCCGCCTCGGAGGCGTTGACGGTGTGGGTCGCGCCGAACTGCTTCGCCCACTCCAGCTTCGCCGGGTCGGTGTCCACCGCGATGATCCGCCGCGCGCCGGCCAGGTTCGCCCCGGCCACCGCGCCGTCGCCGACGCCGCCGCACCCGATGACGGCGACCGTGTCGTCCGGACCCGCGCCGCCGGTGTTGACGGCCGCTCCGATGCCGGCCATCACGCCGCAGCCCAGCAGGCCGACCACGGCCGCCCGCGCCGCCGGGTCGACCTTGGTGCACTGGCCCGCGTGCACCAGCGTCTTCTCCGCGAACGCGCCGATGCCCAGCGCGGGGGACAGCGGAGTCCCGTCGGTGAGCGTCATCGGCTGCGACGCGTTGTGCGTGTCGAAGCAGTACTGCGGACGTCCGCGCTTGCAGGCGCGGCACACGCCGCACACCGCGCGCCAGTTGAGGACCACGAAGTCGCCCGGTTCGACGTCGTGGACACCGTCGCCGACGGCCTCCACGACACCGGCCGCTTCGTGCCCGAGCAGGAACGGGTAGTCGTCGTTGATGCCGCCTTCCCGGTAGTGCAGGTCGGTGTGGCAGACGCCGCACGCCTGCACCCGCACCACCGCCTCACCCGGTCCCGGATCGGGGACGCGGATGTCGACGACCTCGACCGGCGCTCCCTTGCCGGTCGCCACGACCGCGCGAACCTCGGTCACGAACACCTCCAGAACTGTGTTTTCCGCTGCTTGTCCGGCCGGAACGGGCCGGTCGCGGGCGCTGTCGCGAACATGGCCGGAAATGCGCATATCGACATCTCCGGACGATCACCGACCATACCCCCCGATCGGCCGTAGCCCCCGGGCGCTCGACTGCGGTTCCGTCTGTGGGAACGCGCCGCGCGACAGGGCCGCTTCGACACGTTGTGTGAACCTGCGACTACTGTACGGTGTCGCCGACGGAGAACGAGGAGCACACCATGGTCGACGCGCAACGCCTGTTGTCCAGGGAGATGGACATCGACCGGCCTTGCGCGGCGCGGATCTACGACGCGTTCCTCGGCGGTGGCCACAACTTCGGCGTGGAGCGCGAGTTCGCCGAGCGGTTGCAGGCGGCCATGCCCGGTGTCGCCGGGGTCTTCCGGGAGAACCGCGCGTTCCTGCGCCGCACCGTGGAGCACCTGCTGGCGCGCGGCGTGCGGCAGTTCGTGGAGCTCGGCTCCGGCATCCCCACGATCGGTCACGTGCACGAGGTCGCGCTCCGCCGCACCCGGCGGTTCAGCGTGCTGTACGTGGACAACGAGCCGTTGACCGTGGCGCACAGCAGGCCGCTGCTCGACGACGAGCCGCGCGCGGCGATCATCCACGCCGACATCCGGGAGCCGGAGGCGATCCTGCGGTCACCGGAGGCTGCGGACCTGATCGACTTCGAGCAGCCGGTGGCGCTGGTGATGTCGGCGGTGCTGCACTTCCTCGACGACGCCGACGATCCGCTCCGGCTGGTGCGCACCTACCAGGACGCGGTCGCGCCCGGCAGCGCGCTGATGATCTCGCACCTGACCGGCAGCGAGGAACCGGAGCCGATGAACCTGCTCACGGCGTTCTACTCGGAGACGGCGGACCCGATGGTGGCCCGCCCGGCGGAGTGGATCGCGGAGTGCTTCGCCGGGTTCGAGCCGCAGGCACCCGGCGCCTGCTACATCGGCGACTGGCGCCCGGAGCCGGACCAGCCGGCCCACCGGCATCCGCGCTACCGGATCATGCACGGCGGCGTCGCGCGCAAACCCCGCTAGGGCGTTCCCGCCGACCCGGTCGGCCGCACGAACAGCAGCAGGATCCCGGCGACGATCGCGGCGACGCCCGCGGCCAGCCAGGCCGAGGTGAGGCCCGCGTGCTCGCCGAGGAACCCGAACAGCAGCGGGCCCGCGCTACCGCCGAAGTAGATGCCCGTCTGCGTGAACGAGGTCGCGCTCGCCACCCGGTCCGGCGCGATCTTGGCGACGGAGAAGTTCAGCAGCCCCGGCCACGCCCAGCCGGCGCCGAAGCCGACGGACACGCCGATCAGGAACAGCACCGGGGAATCCAGCGCCATCAGCCCGTACCCGAGCGAGCCGACGATCAGCATGATCGTGATGAGCCGCAGCAGGTTCACGTCCCACCGGTCGGCGACCACTCCGGCGAGCAGCCGGATGGTGAGCCCGGCCGCCGAACCCAGCGAGAGCACCAGCCCGGCCGCCGACGGGCTGAACCCCACGTCGACGGCGGTGGTGGTGACGAAGGCCCCCAGCGCGTTGGCCGCGGCCGAACCGAGACCGCCCGCGATGGCGATCAGCAGCAGCGCACCGAACCGGGACTCCGCGCTCGCCGCGGTCGAGGACGCCTTGGTGGACCGCTCCGCCGCGGGCAGCGACGGCACCGCGAGCGCGGCGAGCAGGCCGATCACGCCGGCGAACACGAACACCCAGCGCCAGCCGATGGTGAGCGCGATGGCGGGCACCGCGACCCCGGCCAGCAGCGTCGCGGCCGGGATGGAGGACTGCTTGACGCCGAAGCCCATGCCGCGCCGGTTCGCGGGCACGCCCTGAGTGATCAGCAGGTTCGCGGCGGGCTGCGCCAACGAGTTCGGCAGCCCCGACAGGCACAGCAACGCCAGCAACCAGCCCGAGTTCTGCACGGAGGCGATGCCCAGCAGGCACAGTGCGCTGCCAGCGGCGCCGATGCGCATGCCCAGGCGCGAACCGATGCGTTCCACGACCCAGCCCATGAAGCGGGAGGCGATCGCCGCGACGGCGAAGAACCCGGCGGCGGCTCCGCCGAGCAGCGCCGCGCCGAAACCGAGTTCGCGTTGCAGCTGCACGCCGAGACCACCAACGAGGAACACGGGGAACACGCCGACGGTGACGACCGCCGCGACCGAGGACAGCACCCGAACGGGTCCGACCGGCAGTGCGCGCGGGTGACTGCCGTTGACCACCGCTGCGGGCATCGGTCCTCCTCTGTTCGGAGCCGGGCAGGCTCGTCACCAGCGTGTGAACCGGCGAAGCGTTTAGCAACGCTAACGTGACGCATGCCTCCGGAGCGAGCACTCGAATGCGCTCGCACTCGGCCTTGACGGAGTACCCGTGCGCACGACACGGTCAACGGGTGACCGAATCCGGTCACAACGGGCGGTTCGGGTGGGAGGCCGGGTGGGGACCGAGTTGAGCGGGATCCCGTCGGCGAGCGTGCCCGAGCCGGTGCGGCTGGACGCGGTCGAGCTGTCCTGGTCGATCAGGCAGCGGGAGCTGTCCTGCGTGCAGGTCGCCGAAGCGTTCCTGACCCAGATCGACCGGTTCAACCCGCTGGTCAACGCCCTCGTGTCCCGCGCCGACGAGCAGGACGTGCTAGCGCAGGCCCGCGCCCGCGACGACGAGCTGGACCGCGGCGAGCACGCCGGGTGGATGCACGGCTTCCCGATCGCGGTCAAGGACCTCAGCGACGCGGCCGGTTTTCCCACCACGCAAGGGTTCCAGCGCTCCGGTGACGCCACCGAGGACGCGTTGTTCGTGCGCCGCATGAAGGAAGCGGGCGCGATCGTCGTGGGCAAGACGAACGTGCCGGAGTTCGGGCTCGGCTCGCACACCTTCAACTCGCTGTTCGGCACCACGACGAACCCTTACGACCAGACCCGCACCGCGGGCGGCAGCAGCGGCGGGGCCGCGGCGGCGCTGGCGATGCGGATGCTGCCGGTCGCCGACGGCAGCGACTTCATGGGCTCGCTGCGCAATCCCGCCGCGTTCTGCAACGTGCTGTCGTTGCGCCCCGGTTTCGGCCGGATCCCCGCGCCCGGTTTCCTCAGCGACCCGTCGGTGCCGGGCCCGATGGCGCGCACCGTCCGGGACCTGGCGATGCTGCTGTCCACGATGGCCGGACCGGACGAGCGGTCGCCGCTGAGCATGCCGCAGGACCCGGAGCTGTTCACCGGGGCGCCGCAGCGCGACGTGTCCGGGCTGCGGATCGGCTGGATCGGCGACTTCGACGGCTACCTGGCGACCGAGCCGGGCGTGCTCGACCTGTGCCGGGACGCTGCCGGGCTGTTCGAGTCGCTGGGCTGCGTCGTCGAACCGGTACCGCGGCTGCCGGTGGAGCGGGCGTGGGAGACGTTCCTGTTGTGGCGGCGCTGGATGGTCGGCGAGAAGTTGCACGAGGTGTACCGCTCCCCCACCGCGCGGGACAGGATGAAGCCGGAGGCGCGGTTCGAGGTCGAGGGCTACCTGGAGCTGACGGTGCACGACATCGCGGCGGCCCGCGCGGGGCGCGACGAGTGGCGCGGCCGCGTCTCGGACCTGTTCGACCGCTACGACTTCCTGCTCGCGCCCAGCGCCCAGGTGTTCCCGTTCGACGCGGAGCTGCGCTGGCCCGCGGAGATCGACGGCAGGCCGATGGACACCTACCACCGCTGGATGGAGACGACGGCGCCGTGGACGCTGTCGGGGCATCCGGTGCTGAACCTGCCCGCCGGTTTCCACGATTCGGGGTTGCCCACCGGCGTCCAGCTCATCGGGCCGGGGCACGGCGAATGGTCGCTGCTGCAACTCGGCCACGCCTACGAGCAGGCCAGCGATTGGGTGCACACGGTCCTCCCGCCGCCGCTGACCTGAACGGGCGCGTCGGTGGCCTCCCGATCAGCGCGAAGGCCGGCGCGGGGACGCGCACCGCCCTCGATTTCTCACGAAGTCAGCGCATTTCTGAGAACAAAACGCGTGGAGGCGACGGGTTTTTCGAACTGCGGCGAAGATGTGCAAGGCTGCACCCCGATAGGTCGGCATTTCGGGAAGGTGACAATTGGGTACCGAGGTTTTTTCCCTGCAGGACAAGGTGGCGCTGGTGACCGGCGCCGGGCAGGGCATCGGTCTGGAGATCGCGAAGTCGCTGCGGTCGGCCGGGGCCCACGTGGTGATCGGGGAGATCAACCCGGAGACCGGCAAGGCCGCCGCCGAGCAGGTCGAGGGTGAGTTCCTCCCGCTCGACGTGACGAACTCCGCCGAGGTCGCCGCCGGGATCGCGCGGATCGTGGCCGATCACGGCCGCCTCGACATCTCCGTGCACAACGCGGGCATGGTCCGCAACGAGCCCGCGGAGGAGATGAGCGACGAATCCTGGCGCAAGGTCATCGGGCTGAACCTGGACGGGGTGTTCTACTGCTCCCGCGAAGCGGGCAAGCAGATGCTCGCGCAGGGCTTCGGTTCGATCATCAACATCGCGTCGATGTCGGGCATGATCTCGAACCACCCGCAGCCGCAGGCCTCGTACAACTCCTCCAAGGCCGCCGTCATCATGCTGACCAAGTCGCTGGCCGGCGAATGGGGCCGTCGCGGCGTGCGGGTCAACTCGATCTCGCCGGGCTACACCGCCACCGACCTGCTGCAGGGCGTGCGGGACAAGGACCCGGAGCTGTTCGACGGCTGGATGGAGCAGACCCCGATGGGCCGGGCTGGCACGCCGCAGGAACTGGGCCCCGTCGCGGTGTTCCTCGCTTCTGAAGCCAGCAGCTTCGTCACCGGCAGCAACGTCGTCGCCGACGGCGGCTTCACCATCTGGTGAGGTGCTCGCGCCGGCTTCCCGGCCGGTCCTGGTCGACGATCACGACCGGCCGGGTTCCCGACGCTCACACGCGGGCGGTGAACTTCACTTCGACCAGCTGCTCCGGGAACGCGAGCCGCGGCGTGGCGAGCATCGTGCTCGCGACCTGCGGGTCCGGCCGTCCGTATGCCTCCTTGCGCACCGGTCCGGCCACCGCGAACAGCGCGTCGCAGTCGAGCGCGTAGATGACCTCTTCGACGACGTGGTCCAGCGAGGCGCCGAAGCGCCCCAGCAGTTCGGCGGCATTGGCGTAGCTGCGCCGGAGTTGCTCGCCCATGTTGCCGAAGTCGGTGACCGAGCCGTCGTCGGCGACCGGTGCCGGAGCGACGAGCCGGTCGCCGTCGTGCGACAGCTGGCCGGAGATGTAGATGGTGTCCCCACGCTGGACGGCCTGCACGTAGCCGAAGACGTCTTCCCACGAGACCCCGTGGCGTTCGGTCCGAAACCCCATGCTCATCACGCTCCGATCGTCGAGGCGCCTCGGTGACGCCGAGACGAACGGTATCGACGCTGGTCAACGGGTTGCCAGTCGTTCGCGTGCCAGTTCTGGACAGCATCGTGCCAAGCCGAGGACGGTCCGCTGCCCCGTAATCTGGTTCGAGGTGGACCGGAGGAGCGGCCTTGGTTGCAGCGGACGGCAGGAAGGTCGCGGCGATTCTCGTGCTGCCGCGGCTGATCACGCTGGATTTCAGCATTCCCGCGCACGTGCTGGGCACGCATCCCGGTTACGAACTGCTCGTGTGCGGGACGGGCTCGGAGGCGACCGGGGGAATCCGCCCGACGCACTCCCTCGCCGAGCTGCGACGCGCCGACCTGCTGGTGGTGCCGAGCTACGAGCATCCGGAGCTGCCCGTTCCGGACGAGCACGTGGCGGCGATCCACGGGGTCGCCGAGCGGGGCACCCGGATCGTGTCGGCCTGCACGGGGACGTTCGCGCTGGCGGCCGGCGGGATCTTGGACGGCAGGCCCGCGACCACGCACTGGCAGCACACCGACCTGCTGCGCCGGCGGCATCCGCTGGTCGACGTGGTCGAGAACCGGGTGTTCGTGGAAACCGGGACGGTGGTGACCTCGGCGGGTGCTGGTGCGTTGATCGACGCTTGCCTACACGTGGTCCGGGCCGATTTCGGTGCCACGGCGGCCGATGTGGTCGCGAAGGAACTCGTCTTCTCCTCCGCCCGCGGTTCCACCGAACCGCAGTACGTGGATCCGAACGCCCCTGACCGGGCGGGGCTGCGCGCGACCCGCGAGTGGGTGCTGGAGAACATCCGGGACCCGATCACGGTGCAGCGGATGGCGGATCGCAGCGGGTTTGCCCGGCGGACCTTCATCCGGCGTTTCGAACGGGAGGTGGGGATGCCGCCGATGCGCTGGGTTGCTCGACAGCGAATCCTCAGCGCCCGCAGGCTCCTGGAAACCTCAGACTGGTCCGTGGAACGCATCGCGGAGCAAACCGGATTCGGCACCGCGCCGAACCTCCGCGCCCTGTTCCGCAGGGAGGTCGGCACGACGCCCACGGCCTATCACAAGCAGCACGCGCGTCCCGGCGACCCGCTACCGGACGCCGGGACGTTGACTTCCCGCTAGCAGCGCGCATCGCCACGAACGTGGCGTGCGGCTACCCGGCTCCGTGCGGGGATCGCCCCCGCCCGCACGGAGCCGAGACGGCGGCGCACTCCGTCAGCGGAAGGCGGAGGTACCGGTCAGGGCCTGGCCGATGGTGAGGGCGTGCATTTCGCTGGTGCCTTCGTAGGTGAGCACTGATTCCAGGTTGGTCATGTGCCGGATCACCGGGTATTCCAGGGAGATCCCGTTGGCGCCGAGGATGGTGCGGGCGGTGCGGGCCACGTCGAGTGCGCCGCGCACGTTGTCCAGCTTGCCGAAGCTGACCTGCTGCGGCAGCAGGGTTCCGGCGTCCTTGCGCTTGCCGAGGTGCAGCGCGAGCAGTCGCGCGTTGTGCACCCGGACCGCCATGTCGGCGAGCTTCTGCTGGGTGAGCTGGAATCCGGCGAGGGGCTTGCCGAACTGCTCGCGGGTGCCCGCGTAGTCCAGCACCGTCTCCAGGCAGTCGCGGGCGGCGCCGGTGGCGCCCCACACGATGCCGAAGCGCGCCTCGTTCAAGCAGCTCAACGGCCCGCGCAGGCCCACCGCCTCGGGCAGCGCCGCCGACTCCGGCAGCCGGACGCCGTCCAGCACCAGTTCGCTGGTCACCGAAGCGCGCAGCGACAGCTTCTTCTTGAGCTCCGGCGCGGAGAAGCCCGGCGTGTCGGTCGGCACGACGAAACCGCGCACCCCGTCCTCGCTCTGCGCCCACACCACGGCGACGTCGGCGATGCTGCCGTTGGTGATCCACATCTTCCGGCCGTCGAGCACCCAGTCCGAGCCGTCGCGGCGGGCGCGGGTGGTCATCGACGCCGGGTCGGAGCCGTGGTCGGGTTCGGTGAGGCCGAAGCAGCCGATGGCCTCGCCCGCGGCCATCTTCGGCAGCCACTGCTGCTTGTGCTCCTCCGACCCCCAGCGCCAGATCCCGTACATGGCGAGCGATCCCTGCACCGAGACCAGCGACCGCAGCCCGGAGTCGGTGGCTTCCAGCTCCTCGCACGCGACGCCGTAGTCGACGGCGGAGGCGCCCGCGCAGCCGTAGCCCTCCAGGTGCATGCCGAGCACGCCGAGCTTCCCCAGTTCGCGGGCGAGTTCCCTGGCCTGCGGCAGCTCGCCGCGCTCGAACCAGTCGGCCACGTTCGGCCGCACCAGGTCCCGGCACAGGGCGCGCACGCTGTCGCGCAGCGCGAGTTGTTCGGTGGTGAGCTCGGCGTCGATGCCCAGCGGGTCGCGGGGATCGAAGTCGGGTCGGGCGCTCATCGGTGACCTCCTCGGGACGGATCGTCGGACAGCGGCGCCAGCGGAGACGGATCACCGGCCAGCCAGGCGCGTACCTCGTCGGTGTGCTCGCCCAGCCGCGGCGGCGCGAGCGGTTCGGCCACGTCGATACCGGAGAACTCGATCGGCATCCGGGCCTGCGCCACGCCCCCGTCACCGGGGTCGACCACCGGGTTCAGGCCCAGCGATTCGGCGTAGTGCACGGCGCGGGCCAGGTCGTTGACCTGGCCGCAGGCGATGCCCGCGCGGTGCAGCCGGGCCTGCCAGTCGGCGGCTCGGCGCGCGCCGAGCACGTTCTCCAGCGCTTCGACCAGCGCGGCCCGGTTCGCGACCCGTTCGGAGTTCGCGGCGAACCGGGGATCGTCGGCCAGGCCGAGCAGGCCGAGCGCCTCGGTGAACCGGCGGAACTGCTCGTCGTTGCCGACTGCGACGGCCAGCAGCCCGTCCTCGCAGCGCAGCGTTTCGTACGGGGCGATGCTCGGGTGCCGGTTGCCCATCCGCTCGGGGGCGATGCCGGTGGTGAGCAGGCCGCTCATCTGGTTCACCAGGGACCCGAGCAGGCTGGAGAGCAGGTTCACCTCGACGCGCTGGCCCTGGCCCGTGGCGTCGCGCTGCCGCAGCGCGGCGAGGATGCCGAGGCTCAAGTCCTTGCCGGTGAGCACGTCGACGACGGCCACCCCGACCTTCGTCGGCGGCCCGTCCGGTGCGCCGGTGATGCTCATCAGCCCGCCGACGGCCTGCACGACGAAGTCGTAGCCCGGCAGGTCCGCGCCGGGTCCGCTGCCGAAGCCCGAGACGGAGGCGTAGATCAGCCGGGGGTTGAGCTCCAGCGCGGACTCCGGGTCCAGCCCACAGCGGTCGAGCACGCCGGGGCGGAAGTTCTCGACCAGCACGTCGGCGCGGCGGGCGAGTTCCCGCGCTGCGGCCCGGTCCTGCTCGTCGTCGAAGTCGAGCACCACGCTGCGCTTGCTGCGGTTGACGGATTCGAAGTACGCGGAGCTGCGGTCGGTCCACGGCGGTCCCCAGCCGCGGGTGTCGTCACCTGCACCGGGCCGTTCGACCTTGATCACGGTGGCGCCGAGGTCGGCGAGCGCCATCGTCGCGTACGGACCGGCCAGCACCCTGCTGAAGTCCGCCACGACGACACCGTCCATCGGCAGCGCGCGCCCCATCGCTCACCTTCCCGGTTCCCGTTTCCGGTGCTCGCGCGCACCGGTGTTGCGCGATTTCGGAATTGGATCCAATATACAGTGATCGGGCGTCAGGTCAACAAGGTTCGCGCTTATCGAAGGAGTGATCGCGAGGCCGGTGACCGCGACTCCGGACCAGCAGCGACGACCGACCGGCGGGAGCCGATGCCAGCAGACCCGAACCCGCGACCCGACGACCGCGAGGCGGCGCCGCGCGCCGATCTGCGCTGGCACGCGCCGGAAAGACCACCGACGACGCAGGCCTTCGTGCTGGACGCGCTGCGGCGGGCGATCACCACCGGTTCGCTGGCGCCGGGCAGGCCGATCCGCCAGGACGCCATCGCCGCGGAGCTCGGCGTCAGCCGCGTCCCGCTGCGGGAGGCGCTCAAGACGCTGGAAGCCGAGGGGCAGGTGGTCTACCGGCCGCACCGCGGGTACGCGGTGGCCGAGCTGTCGCTGGACGACCTGCTGGAGGTGTACCGGCTGCGCGGGCTGCTGGAATCGGACGCGGCGGCGGTCGCGGCGGGCCGGTTCACCGCGGCGGACCTGGAGGTGATCGGCGAGGCCGCGCGGGACGTGGAGCGCGCGGCCGAGGCGGCCGACCTGGTGGAGATGATCACGGCGAACCGCCGCTTCCACTTCGCGCTGCTGACGCCGTGCGGGATGCCGCGCCTGCTGCGGATCGTGCGGACCTTGTGGGACGCCACCGACGCCTACCGCGCGGTGTACTACAACTCCGAGACCAACCGGGAACGGGTCCGAGCAGAGCACGACGCCATCGTCCGAGCGGCCACCGAAGCCGACGCCGACCGCCTGGTCACCCTCCTCGCCGACCACCGCAACCACGCCGTCGACTCACTCCGCCACACCATCGGCACCCCCATCTGACCCGAACCCCCACCCAAACAACGCACCCCGCAAAACGAAGCCGTGCTCAGCGGCGAAGCCGTGCCGTGGGCGGCGAAGCAAGCCTGCCTGGCGGCCGAAGGCCGTGCCTGTATGTGCGAAGCACATAGCCCACGTCGAAAAGCCCTCACCGGCGGGTTCTCAGCTGTCTTCTCGCGAGGACAGCTTTTTCCCTCGTGGCGGAGCCACTTGGGAAAAAGATCCCGCAGCGAGAAGACAGCTGAGGTTCCGCTACCCGGACACCAGAGCAAAACGAGATCAGGAGTACGAGTAAAACCCCTGGCCGGACTTCTTGCCGTAGTGGCCTGCGTCGACCATGCGCTCCAGCAGCGGCGGCGCGGCGTAGAGCTGTTCCTTGTATTCGCCGTACATCGAGTCGCCGATGGCCTTGAGCGTGTCGAGCCCGACCATGTCGGACAGGGTCAGCGGCCCCATCGGGTGGGCGCAGCCGAGCACCATGCCGTTGTCGATGTCCTCGGCGGTGGCGATGCCGCTCTCGTACATCCGGATCGCGGAGAACAGGTACGGCACGAGCAGCGCGTTCACCACGAATCCGGAGCGGTCCTTGGCGCGGATGCTCTGCTTGCCGAGCCCGTCGGCGGCGAAGGTCTCGATGCGTTGCACGGTTTCTTCGGAGGTGACCAGCGAGGGCACGAGTTCGACGAGCTTGAGCACCGGCACCGGGTTGAAGAAGTGCACTCCGATGACCTGCGCGGGCCGCCGGGTGGCGCCGGCGAGCTTCGCGATGGGGATGGAGGAGGTGTTGGACGCGAGGATCGCGGCGGGGTCGGTGACCACTCGGTCCAGTTCGGCGAACACGCCGGTCTTGAGCTGTTCGTTCTCCGCGATGGCCTCGATGACCAGCTGCCGGTCCGCGAGGTCGGCCAGCGAGGTGGTGAACCGCAGGCGGCCCAGCGTCGCGTCCCGTTCGGCTTCCGCGAGCTTGCCCCGGCTCACCGCGCGGTCCAGGGATTTGGTGATGCGCACCCGGCCGGCTTCGGCGGCGTCTTCGTTGACCTCCGAGACGATGACGTCCAGCCCGCTGCGGGCGCTGACCTCCGCGATGCCCGCACCCATGAGCCCGGAGCCCACCACGCCTACGCGTTCGATTCCCGTCACCACACCGATCCTTCCGTCCTCGACTTCGTCGTCGGGTCGCTGTCGACCAACGCCGCGATGATGTCAGGACGAACGGTTACCGACCGGTACAAGGTGCTGTAGGACACCCGGAAACAGCGGCGGACGAGCCGGGAACGGGCGGTCCGGGAGCGCGGGGCGTCGAGCGGTGCGAGTTCGGTTCAAGAAGTCGGGCCGCACGTTCCCGGCCCGACTTCCCGATGTCCCCCAAGCCCCCCGACTCGCACCCTGACCCCCTGGGCGCCGTCATCGTACATCAACGCCGATGGACAGATCCACTGTTTCCGATCATCTGTGTGGATGAACCCGTTCACGACATCGGCGGTGTCACGGAGATCGTGACCCCTTACAGTCGAGACGTGCGGCACCCCTCCGACTCCTCCGACGCCGGTTCCGACGGCGGCCCGGCCTCGGGCAGCTCCATCAGCGTGCACGTGTTCTCCGAGCGCCTGACCGAACTGCTGCAGGGCCAGCCCGACCCGGAGACCGGCAAGCCCTACAGCAGCGAGCGGATGGCCGCGCTGCTGACCGGCCGCGGGGTGCGCATGTCCGGCACGCACATGTGGCACCTGCGCACCGGTCGCGCCGTGCCGCGGCTCACCGAGGTCGTGGCGTTCGCCGAGTTCTTCGGGGTGGGCCTGGACTTCTTCGACCCGGCGATCGCGCCCGAACTGCTGGCGCAGTGGCGCCTGGCCGGGCAGCTGCGCAGCCACGGCGTGGAAGAGGTCGCGCTGCGCCAGCTCACCGACCAGTTCCCCGAGCAGGACCGGCCGCACGTCACCGACGCCATCCTCGGCGTGCTGCAGGGGTTCAAGGCGCTGCGCGCCGCGGACGGACGAGGTGAACCGGACCCGCCGGCTCCGGGGCGGTCGTGAGACTGCTGGTGTGGGACGACGGGAAGAGCTCGGCGTGGAGCGGTTCGCGCCGATTGCTGCGGTGGCGCAGCGGGAAGCGGCTCGACGCGCTCGGCCTGCCGCGCCGGTTCACCGCGCAGCAGCTGCTGGAGCGGGCGCGCGAGCACCTGGGCCGCGACATCTACTTCGCGGCGGTGGAACTGCCGCCGCGCGCTCCGAGCGGCCTGGCGCTGCTGCCGGAGGGCTGCGTGATCATCGTGGCGGACGCGCGCACCACTCGCTGGCACCGCTGGCACATCTGGTTGCATGAGCTGATGCACCTGCTGTGGGGCCACGTCGGGCGTCCGCTGTCCGATCCCGCTCCTGCGCTGCGTTCGCTGTTCGGCGAGCTGCCGCCGGAGGTGCTCGACCGCGTGCTGACCCGCACGGGTTGTTCGGCGCAGGAGGAGGCCGCGGCGGAGATGATGGCCTCGGTCGCGATGCGGCGGATCAGCTCGTGGGAGTCGCCGCAGGCGCAGCAGGTGCCCGACGAGGCGCGGGAGATCCTGCGCCGCTTCCAGTCGACCCTCGGGTGATCCGGTGTTCTCCGTCCTGTACCCGCTGGCCCTGCTGCTGCAGTTGAGCGCGTTCCTCTGGAAGTTGCGCGATTTCCTGCGCGATCCGCGGGATCCGCGGCTGGGCGCGATCACGTTGGCGCTGCTGTTCGTGGCGTCGGGGTTCAACTTCGCCATCCCCGGTGTGTACCTGGCGGTCGGCGCCGCGTCCGGGGTGCCGAACCTGTCGACGCTGGCGGTGTACTCGTCGATCGTGCTGTGCACCGCGTCGTTGCAGGTGTGCTCGGTGAACCTGGCGCGGGACAGGGAGTCGGCGGTGCCCGCGGGCCGGACGCTGGTGCTGGGCACGACGGCGGTGCTGGTCGTGATGGCCCTGCTGTTCGCGGTCGCCCCGGTGCACGACGCGGCGCACGTGCTGGACTTCGACGCGCACTACTCGGGCGTCGCGGAGATCGCCGTCTTCCTCGTGGTGTACTTGGGCGCGTACTCGCTGGGCCTGGTGCGCAGCGCGCTGATCTGCCTGCGGATCCGCCCGCACGCGCGGGATCGCTGGCTGCGGCTGGGGGTGACGCTGGTGCCGATCGGCGTCGCGCTCGGCCTGGGGTATTCGGCGCTGAAGGTCGTCGCGGTCGCGGCCACGTGGCTCGGCGGGGACCTGGCCGTGGTGAGCACGGTGGTGGCGCCGGTCAGCGCGACCGCCGGGGCGAGCGTGATGGCGGTGGGCTACGTGCTGCCGTCGATGCCGCGTCTGCTGCGGCGCTGGCGGGCCCGCCGGTACCTGCGCCCGATGCTGCAGGCGTTGCGCCCGCTGGATCCGGAGCTGGTGCGCAACACCCGGCTGGAGTCGGCGGAGTACCGCTGGCTGATCGCCACCGACGACCTGCTGCGCGAGTTGCGCCCGTACCTGGATCCGCGGGTCGTCGCGGTGGCCGAGCGCCACGCCGACCGCGCCGGCCTCACCGGCGATGAGCGCGCCGCGACGATCGAGGCCGCGCGCATCGCCGCCGGGCTGCGCGCCCACGAAGCCGGTGAGCGGCCCGGTTCGGGCAGCGCCATGATCCGCGAGGACGTCGGCATGGACGGTGCCGAAGCAGCGGTGTGGCGCTTCCCGGAGCAGGATCCGCGGCGTGATCTGGCCGAGGAGCTGCACTGGCTGTGCTTGATCGGCGAGGCCTTCACCGGCCCGCACCCGGTGGTCCGGGACGTGCTGGCCGAACTCGCCCCGGCTCGTCCCACGGCAGGAACGGAATCCCCTTCGTGACCGACCTCTTCACCGCGTCCGATCCGTTCGCCGCGCTCGCCGAGCTGCGCGCCGCGGGCCCGGTGCACCGCGTCCGCACCCCGGACGGCCCGGAGGCGTGGCTGCTCACCCGCTACGCCGACGTGCGCGGCTTGCTCGGCGATCAGCGGCTCGCGCTGAACCGGGAGCACTCGAACGGCGCGGACTACGCGGGTTTCGACCTGCCGCCGCAGCTGGACGCGCACCTGCTCAACAGCGATCCGCCCCGGCACACCCGGCTGCGCCGGGAGATCGCGCCGAGCTTCACCGCGCAGCGGGTGCGGGCGATGGCGCCGGAAGTGCGTGCGGTGGCGGGAGAACTCGCCCGTTCGCTGCCCGCGGACGTGGACCTGGTCGCCGATTTCGCCGTGGTGCTGCCGGTGCGGGTCATCGCCGAGCTGCTGCCGCTGCCCGCCGAGGCGCGGCGGGACTTCGCGGCGTGGGCGGACGCGCTGCTGCGCCACTCCCCCGGTTCGGAGCCGCGCGCGCGGGACACGATGCACGACATGCGGCGGATCATCGGCGGCGCGCTGGGGTCCGCACCGCCGGATGGGACGTTGCTGTCCGGGCTGCTCACCGCTCGCGCCGGAGAGCGGCTCGACTCCGACGAGCTCACCAGCATGGTGTTCTACCTGCTGTTCGTCTGGTACGAGATCATGGTGCACGCGGTGTCGTCGGCGGTGCTGCGCCTGCTCGGAACCGGCGCCTCGCTCGATCAGGGCGTGGAGGAGGTGCTGCGCTTCCACCCGCCGCAGCTGCTCGCCGCTCCCCGCTACGCGCTGGCGGAGCTGACCGTCGACGGCGTCACCGTTCCCGCCGGGGACACGCTGCTGCTGTCGCTGGCCTCGGCGAACCGCGACGAGCACGTCTTCGACGACGCGGAGGCGTTCTCCCCGGAGCGCTCCCCGAACCCGCACCTGAGCCTCGGCCACGGCATCCACGCCTGCCCCGCATCGGCCCTGACCCGGGTGATCGCGGTGGCGGCCGTGGAGGCGCTGCGCGAGGCCCGCCCCGGACTCTCCCTCGCCGTCACCCCGGAGACCGCCACCTGGCGCGGCAACTTCCGCCACCGCGGCCCGGCGACCCTGCCGAGCTCCCCGGGGTGAACGGCTCGCCGCGCCGACTCGCGATGGGAGCGCGGAGGCGTGGCAGGGGCTGTCGTCGCTGATCGCCGCCGGGAAGCGCACCGGTGCCACGGCGCAACGCGGGGGCGCAGGCGTCGGCGGGCGCGTTCGGGGTTGCACCTTCCGCGACGGCATGTGGTCCGGTGGACCCGACGTCCCGATGCCGTGAGGAAGGGTTCCCGCTCGTGCACTCGTCTTTCATGCCGCCCCGTCAGGTCAAGATCGGTGACGCGGCGGCCTTCGTCGGCACCACGCCGCGGGCGATTCGCCACTACCACGAGATCGGCCTGCTCCCCGAGCCGGAGCGGGGTGGCGACGGCCGCCGCCGCTACGGGTACGAGGACATGATCCGCTTGCTGTGGATCCGCAAGATGGCCGACGCCGGCATCGCCCTGGACGACATCCGCACCGCCTCTACCACCGGCGCGGACGGCGAAGCGGGCGTCGCAGGCGTCCTGGAACGGCTGGCGGGGACCCTCGCCGCGCAGGAGGCGGAATTGCGGCGGCAGCGGACCGCCGTGCAGCGGATGCGCACCGAAGGAAGCCGGTTGGGCCTGCTCTCCGACTTCGTCACCGATCGCCTCAAGGGCCTGCCCGCGGACTCCCTGCGCCAGGAGGACCTGGACGGTCTGCTGGTCACCGAGCGGATCTTCGGCCCGCTCGGTGCGGCCGTCCGGGCCACCCGCTTCATCGCGCTGGCCGCGCACCCCGCGCTGCGGGAGGAATCCGACCGCGTCGACGCGGCCGAGGAGGCGCTCGACGACGGCGTCGCCGTCGACGATCCGCGAGTGGCGCAAGTGGCCGCCGAGCGGCACGCCTTCGAGAGCGCCCTGCACGCCGCCATCGAGCGATCCGGTCTGGACGAGGACGACGATGCCCTCTTCGAAGCCTGGGACGCCGCGCACCCCGCCGAGGACGAGACCGACTCCATGAGCGCGTTCGAAGCCACCACCAAGCTGCCCTACGACATCTCCCCGGCCCGGCTGCGCTGCATGGAACTGGCAGAAGAACTCTCCACCCAAGACGCGCCCACCACCTGACCACCTACCTTTGACCTTGGCTTCCCAGGTGATCGTCGCGACCGGTGGTTGTCCTGTCAGCGGCGAAGCCGCTGAGCAGCGACCACCAAAGCAACCTGAGAACCCGCCAAACGACCCCTGCGCAAGCCGGGCGACTCACAGGGGTTGGCAGTGGGGGCAGTGGTAGGTGGTCCTGCCTGCTGTGGTGCTCCGGGTGAGTGCGGTGGTGCAGCGCGGGCAGTGCGGGTCCGGCTCGTCGCGGTGACCGGTGAGCCAGGACGGCCGGTCCGGGACGTGCGCGACCTTCGCGGACTGGCGCAGCACCGCGTGGGCTCGCCTGCTGAGCCGGGAGAGGTCGTCCGAGCTGAGTTCGCGGGTGCCGCGGGCGGGGTGGATGTGCGACTGCCACAGCACCTCGTCGACGGTGAGGTTGCCCAGGCCCGCGAGTACCGCCTGGTCCATCAACGCGGATTTGACGCCACGCCGGGTGCGGGTGATCCGGCGCCGGTAGTCAGCGGCGGAGGCGGCGAGCGCGTCCGGGCCGAGGTCACCGAGCAGCGCGTCGACGTCGGCCCGCTCGCGTGCCAAGTGCAGTCCGGTGAGCTTGCGCATGTCCCGGTACCGCAGGTCCCCGCCGTCGCAGCGCAGCAGCACGCGGTCGTGGGCGTGGAGCTCGTCGCCGGGGTCGCACCACAGCAGGCGGCCGGTCATGCCGAAGTGCAGCAGCAGCTGCGGGAACCGCTCACCGGTGGGCAGTGCGAGCCACTTGCCGTGCCGCCACGGGGTGCCGAGCCGCGTTCCGCGCATCGCCGCGCGGAACGCGGGTTCCGAGATTCCGCGCAGCACCTGCGCGTCGCGCACTTCGACCTCGTGCACGGTCCGCCCCGTCGCGCGCTCGGCGACCCGGCGGAATCCTTCGACGTCCGGTAGTTCTGGCACGGCCCCGGCCTACCCGCGCACTGCCCGCGGCAACCCCGCGCTCAGTTCGGGTCGAGGGCGTGGCGGAGTTGCGCGAGCCAGTCGAGGTGGCCGCGCAGGGCGTCCCGCCCGGACGGCGTGAGCCGGAACCAGGTGCGGGGTTTGCGGCCCACCGAGCCCTTGCGGACTTCGAGGTAGCCGGCGTCTTCGAGGGTGCGGCTGTGCTTGGAGATCGCGGAGTCGCTGACGCCCAGCATGTCGCGGGCGGTCCGGAACTCGACCCAGTCGGCGCCTTGCAGCAGCGCGCACAGCGCCAGCCGGGGCCCGGTCTCGAAGACCGGTTCGCGACCGTCGGCCCGGTCGTCTCCGCTCACGACCGGACCCGGCCTTCTTCGATGTCGCGGGCCATCATCGCCCGGGTCTTGAACTCGGTGGCGACCACGCCGACCGCCAGGATCGGGAGCACCAGCAGCGCGATCACGAGCTGGTCGTGGCGGACCAGCACGGTCACCACCGCGAACCCGACGGCCAAGATCACAAGGCTGATCACCCAGAACGGCCAGGCGCTGGGGTAGGAACCGGACCGCTTGGGGAGGTGGACGCCGGTGCGGCTCCGTCGCCGCCGCGCGTACAGGGCCGAGCCGAGGGCGATCGCGGCCATCGCCCACTGGAGGTAGTAGCCGCCGTCGGGCAGCCAGGCCGACCAGATCGGGAGGCCGGACACGAGCATCACGACGACGCCGAGCAGCGCCCAGTAGAGCAGGGGGTACTGCGCGTGGGCGGCGAGCTTGCGGCGCATTTCGGCGACCTGGTCGAGCTCGGGTGAATCAGACATCGGGCGGTCTCCCGTCGTGTTGACTTTCTATATGGAAAGTCTACACAGATCGGGAAGTGGATTCCAAGAGGGCGCACTCAAGGCGGCGGCGCGGTCACCTCGACGGCGACGGCGCGGCCAGGTGGGCGGTGAACCACTCGCAGGCCTCCCCGGCGACCCGGTCGAGCGCGCCCGGCTCCTCGAAGAGGTGGGTCGCGCCGTCGACGACGTGGAGCTCGTGCGGCGCGGTGAGCCCGGCGGCGGCCCGGCGGTTGAGCTCCAGCACCTCGGGATCGGCACCGCCCACGATGAGCAGCGTCGGCGCCCGCAGCTCGGCCAGCGGCCCGGTCGCGAGGTCCGGCCTGCCCCCTCGGGACACCACCGCTCGCACCCCGTCGGGCCTGCGCGCGGCGGCGCCGAGCGCCGCGGCGGCACCGGTGCTCGCGCCGAACAGCCCGGCCGGTCGCCCCCACCAGTCGAGGACGCCGAGCACCCGCACCGTGAGCAGCGGGATGTTGAAGCGCATCTCGCCGTGCGCGTCGCGCTCGCACTCCTCGTCGGTGAGCAGGTCCATCAGCAGCGTGCCGAAGCCCGCTTCCTGCAACCGCGCGGCGACCCACCGGTTGCGCTCGCTGTGCCGGGAGGAGCCGCTGCCGTGCGCGAAGATCACCAGCGGCGCCTCGTCGTGCGGCAGCGCCAGGTCACCGGTGAGGGCGCTCGCGCCGTGCACCGCCGGGAGCGAGACCTGCTCAGGCTCCGCCATTCCGCACCCGCTCCGCGTTCTCCTCCGGCGCGGACGACGAGGTCTCCGCCACCTCGCCTTCACCGCTGTCGGCGGACAGGCCGGTGTTCTCGACGTCGGCGCCTTCGAGGACGACGCCCGATTCCTCGTCGATCTCCGCCGACGCGGCGACCCGCTCGCCGGAGGCGCCGTCGGCGACCTCGCGGGCGGCCCGCTCGTCCACGGTCTCGTCGAGCTCGCTCAGCGGCGCTTCGGCGAGGGGCCCACCGGGGTCGGCGCCGGGGTCCGGGCGTTCCTCGGCCAACCGCTCGTCGAGCGTCTCGCCTTCGCGCTCCTCGCGCGGAGTGGGCCTGGCCGCGGTCGTCCGCGACCAGTGCTCCGGCGGCTCGACGCCCGCTTCCAGCGGGTCGACGCCGAGTTCGTCCTCGTCGAGGTCCCCGGCGGATTGCAGTTCGGCCGGGTCCTGCGGGTCTTCGGGGTCCGGGCCGACCTCGTCGGCCGAGGGCGTCGAAGCATCCAGCGGGTCCGACATCGCGCGCGTCTCCGTTCTCGTGCGGACAGGACATCCGCACCCCGGCTACCCGCGCACGCGCGGGCTAATCCCGGCCTCCCCCGGTGAGCCGGCCCACCGGCCGATCAGCGGGTGACGGCCCGCAGGAAGGAGTTCCACCGCTCCCGGTCGACGATCAAGGTGCCGCCGCTGCGGTCCTTGGTGTCCCGGATGCCGACAACGGCAGGAGTCAGCGCGACCTCCACGCAAGCCGCAGCGTTCGACGTGTAGCTGGAGGTGAACCAGCGAGCCTGTTCCAGAGCCACCGGATCACCCTAACCCGGCCAGCTCCCGGTGGATCATCTCCAAGGATTCCTGGCGCCCTGCCGCGCATTTCAACGATTCCGCGTAGGTGGCGCCGAACTGCCCGACCTTGGGGCGATGTTCCATCACAGCGGACGAGGTGACGTTCTCCTGCCAGGCGACTCGCGGAAGGCGTGCGTCCGGGAAGTACAGGATGTGGAACGTCGACGCACCCAACGCACCATGCGCACCGGCACTGAACGGAACGACCCGCACCTCCAGCGTGTCCGGGCACTTCTCGATCATCTCCGCCAGGTGGCGCAATTGCCCTGCCATGACTTCCCGTCCGCCGACCTGCTGCTTCAACGCGCCTTCGCTGAGCACTGCCGTCAGCACGAGTGGGTCATCGTCGGTCAAGCGCTGCTGACGGCGACGTCGGACTTCGACTCGTTGTTCCGCTTCGGAAGTGCGGATGTTGGGGCCGTCGCTGGTGACGACGGCGTGCGCGTACGCCTCGGTTTGCAGCAGTCCGGGAATCAGGAGGCTTTCGTGCGTCTGGACGGATTCCGCGCCGTGCTCGTAGCCGAAGTAGCGCAGGACTTCGGCGGGGAAGATGCCGGAGTACTTCGCCCACCAGCCGCGTCGGCCCGACTCCTCCAGCATCGACCGCAGATCGGCCTGCTCGGCGACGTCGATGCCGTAGACCTGGATCATCGCTTCGAGCTTCGTCTCGGTGAGCCTGCGCTTGCCGTGTTCGAGGTCGCTCAAGAAGTTCTGGGACATGCCGAGCTGCTTGGCCGCGTTGACGGCGGTGAGCCCCACCGAGTCGCGGGCTTCACGCACCCTGGTTCCCAGTTGCCACGCGATGACGGTAGGCGAAAGCGGAGGCATTGCGGTCCTTTCGGCATGACTGGCCCGCTCAGCGTACGAGCCGGTGATCGTTACACGATCAGGGAATACCATTTGAGATATCGCCACCGCTATCGTTCATCGCGGCGGCGGCCCCGGTCCTCCCCCGACCCCGACGGGGTCGCCGCCTCCCCAACGGAGAGGAGAGCGCGGTGCGACGGGTGTACAGCGGCGACGGGCCGGTGGCGTACTGGCGTCCGGTGGACGGAGCGCGGCACGCGATGCTCCCGACCGAACGACCGCACCCCGGTCAGCAGCGGAAGTCCTTGTGCGGCGAGGACATCACCATCACCAAGGCCTCCCCGGAGGACTGGCTGGCACCGACCTGCGCGGCCTGCTGGGACGCCGCGCGCACCCGCCGCGACGTTGCCGCCGCTCAGCGCAACGCGCCCGCCGTCAGGCCGCGGACCAAGTAGCGCTGCAGCAGCAGGAAGCCGACGACCACGGGCAGGCTCACCGTCAGCGACGCGGCCATCACCTCGTTCCAGTACACCGACGACTCCGTCGAGTACTCCCGCAGCCCCACCGCGAGCGTCCGCGAACCCGCGTCGGTCAGGACCGAGGCGAACAGCGCCTCCCCCCACGCCGTCATGAACGCGTAGATCAGCACCGCCGCGATGCCGGGCTTCGCCGCGGGCAGCACCACCCGCACCAAGGTGCCGAGCACGCCCGCCCCGTCGATCATCGCCGCCTCGTCGAGGTCCGCGGGCACCGTGTCGAAGTAGCCGACCAGCATCCAGATCGAGAACGGCAGCGAGAACGTCAAGTACGTGACGACCAACCCGATCAGGTTGCCCTGCAACAGGATTCCGGTCGCCTGGCCGATCGAGGCGTAGATCAGGTACAGCGGCAGCAGGAACAGGATGCCGGGCAGCATCTGGGTGGACAGCACCGCCGCCCGGAACAGGTCCCGGCCGGGGAAGCGGTAGCGGCTCACCGCGTAGGCGGCGGGCACCGCGACGAACACCGACAGCACCGCCGAGCTCGCCGCCACCACGGCGCTGTTCGCGAAGTACTCCGCCAAGTCCACTGTGGACCACATGGTGACGAACGCGCCGCCGGTCACCCGCGACGGCCACCAGGTGAACCCGTCCCGCACGTCCTCCAGCGGCTTCAGCGCGGTGAGCGCCATGACGCACAGCGGCAACGCGGTGAACAGCCCCAGCCCGCCGAGACCGGCGACCCGCAGCACCCGCAACCCGGCTGGTTCACGTCGCACGCCTGCTCCTCGAAGTCAGGGCGAGCGACAGCGCGACCACCACCAGCAGGAACAGCAGCAGCACCGTCGACATCGCCGCCCCCAAGCCGAAGTTCCAGGTCAGGAACGAGCTCTGGTACACGTGCACCGAGATCAGGTTCGCCGCCTGCGGCACCGACTCGTCGAACAGCACGTACGGCACGGTGAAGTCGTTGAACGTCCACAGGAACAGCACCAGCACCAGCACGCGCGCCACCGGCCGCAGCAGCGGCAACGTGATCAGCCGGAACCGCTGGGCCGCACCGGCGCCGTCCACCTCGGCCGCGTCGTAGAGCTCCGCCGGGATCGACTGCAGGCCCGCCATCAGCGCCAGGAACGCGAACGGCCACAACCGCCACACCGCCGTCACCACCAGGCTCAGGAACGCGTTCTGCCCCAGCAGCCAGAACTCGCCGCCACCGAGGCCGACCGCGCCCAGCGCCGCGTTCACCGCGCCATCACCGCGATCGAGCATGAACTTCCACACCAGCGCCGCCGTGTACACCGGCAGCGCGTAGGGCACCAGGAACAGGCCGCGCACCAGCAACCGGCCGCGGAACGGGCGCTGCAACAACGTCGCCGCCGTCAGGCCCAGGCCGAACGACAACGCCACCACCAGCACCGAGAACGCCGCCGTGACGCCGAACGAGCGCAACAGCTCCGCGCCCACCGCACCGTCGAAGTCCACGGCGACGCGGTAGTTGTCCAGCCCGGCGTTCGGCGCCGACGTCCAGTCCCGCACGAAGAACTGGTTCAGCTCGTGCAGGCTCATCCACAGCCCGCCGAGCATCGGCAGCAGGTGGACCAGGACCTCGAACACCACCGCGGGAGCCAGCAGCAGGTACGGCACCGACGGTCCGCACGGGACGCGGTGCGACCGCGTGGTCACCCGCTCCCCCCGGCGGCGCGCATCTGCTGCTGCGCCCGCGCCAGCTCGGCGCGCACCTGCTCGCGCCCCACCGGGCGGCCCGTCGCGGCGCGGGCGAACAGGTCGCGCACGGCGGCACCCACCGTCGTCTCGAAGCGGCTCTCGTCGGGGATCATCGGCACCGGCACCGACTCGTGCGCCAGCAACCGGCCGAACACCACGGCGTGACCGGTGGAGAACTCCGGCTCGGAGTAGGCGTCCTCGACCACCGGCAGGCTGCCGTAGCTGCGGCTGAGCTCGACCTGGGTGCGCCTGCTGGTCAGGAACTCCACCAGCCGCAGCGACTCCTCGCGGCGCGGGCTTTCGCGCAGCACGGCGACGTTGCTGCCGCCGACGTGGCTGCGCACGGGCGAGCCGCCGGGCGGCAACGGATCGGGCAGCGGCAACGGGAACACCCCGACATCCTCTGCCGCCATCCCGCTGTCCACAATGGCCGGAAGGGCGCTGTTCTGGGCGATCAGCATCGCCGCGCGCCCGGCGGTGAACTCCGCGACGGACTCCGGGGCCGAACCCGTCTCGGCGTCGTCCGCGCGCACCACCCGGTTGCGGCTCATCAGCTCCACGTAGCGCAGCACCGCCTCCACCGCCCGCGGCGTGGTGAACGTGGCGGCACCGCGCTCGTCGATGAACCGGGCGCCCTGCTGCATCCCGAACAGGAACGCGAAGTGCGCGTTCTGCGTGTAGCTCGCGGCGGGCACCGTCAACCCCGCGCGGCCGCCGTCGGTGAGCCGACCGGCGACGTCGAGGAATTCCGCCCAGCTCTCCGGAATCCGCGCGATCCCCGCTTCGCGGAAGCGCTGCTTGTCGTAGAACACCGCGTACGACAACCCGTACAACGGCACCGAGGCGGGCGGGCGGCCGGGCATGCCCGCCGAGCTCATGCTGCTCGCCAAGAACCGGTCACGACCGCCCAGGCGATCCAGCAGCGCCTCGTCGAACTCGACGAACGCGCCGGTGGCCTGCAACGAGGCCGACCAGGTGTTGCCCAGGTCCACCACGTCCGGACCGGTCCCGGAGGTCGCCGCGCCCAGGATGCGGTTGAGCAGGTCGTTCCACGGGATCACGTCGACCTCGACGGGAATGCCGGTGTCGCGGGTGAACCTGGCCAGCTGGGCGCGCAGCACCTCCCGGTCCTGCGCGGTGCTCGCGCCCTGGTTGCTCGCCCAGTACACGAGCCGTCGCGGCTCGGTCCCGCACCCCGCGAGCGCGCCCGCCAGCACCAGCACCACCAGCGCCAGCACCGGGCAGCGCGCGCGGACCCGATCGCGCGGGGCCTCGCTCGAACGTGGGAACACCGTTGTCTCCTCGTTCTGGCCGTGCTCACCTCACCCGGAGCCGCCCGCCGTGCTCGCCCGCGGGATCAGCACGCGCGGCGGCACGTCCAGGTCGTCGGCGGCACCGGTCTCGATCAACTCCAGCAGCAGGTGCACCGCCGCCGCGGCATCATCGGCGACGTCCTGCGACAACGCCGTCACCGGCGGGGTCACCACCCGGCACAGCATCGAGTCCTGCCAGGACAGCACCGCCAGATCGGCGGGCACCCGGACGTCCAGTTCCGCGGCGCGGGCGACCGCGGCCACTGCCATCAGGTCATTGTCGTAGACGATCGCCGTCGGCGGCGGATCCGCGGCGAGAAGTCGCCAAGTGGCTTGCGCCGCACCGGTTTCCGTGGGATCGGCCTCGACCTTCACCAGGTCGGTGCCGAGCCGCTCCCGCACCCGCGCGCGCAGCAGCGCGTTGCGCCGTCGGGTGTGCTCCAGGTCGAAACCGCCCTGCACGTGACCGATGCGGGTGTGGCCGAACTCGGCCAGGTGCTCCACCACGGCGCGGACCTCGTCGGCCACGGCGAAGCGCAGCACCGCCACGTTCGGCACCCGCTCCTGCTCGCCGATGACCACCGCGGGCAGCGCCAGCTCGCGCAGCAGCGGCACCCGCGGGTCGGCGGTGCGCAGGTCGGTCACGATCACGCCGTCGACGCGGCGCTCCGCCGCCCACTGCCGGTAGGTCCCGAGCTCGGCGTCCTCATCGGAGGTCAGCGCCACGTTGAGGACCAGGCCGTACTCGGCCAGCGCGGACTCCATACCCGCCAGCCAGTTCACCATGGACGGTTCGGCGCGGATCTCCTGCGGCGGGCGCGCCAGCACCAGGCCGATCGTGCCGGTGCGGTCGGCGGCGGGCGTGCGCGCCGGGCCCGCCGCGTCCCAGCCGAGCTGGGCGGCGACGTCGAGGATGCGTTCCCTGGTGGCCGCCGACACCCCGGCACGGCCGTTGAGCGCGTAGGACACCGCGGCCTTCGACACGCCCACGTGGCGCGCGATGTCGATGATGGTGGGCCGTTTCACCGTGGATCCCCTCGTAGCCGTGCAGCGAGACGCCAGCGTAGCGAAACGACCCCGCGAGCGACCCCGTGATCGCCCACCCCGAAGCGGACCTGTCGCGTTGTGGACGACTCCCGCAATGTCGCGAGAAATTGAGCCACCCGACCGAGGCGAAACCTTCCCCACCGACCGCGATACCTCTCCCGAGCAGCCAGAACAGTTGTCCACATGCGGTGTCCGACACGCCGGGGTCCGTCAATCTCTCGCGAAATCGCGGACCCGGGGACGTCGGGTCAGCCGAGGTCTTCGAGCAGGGGTTCCGCGGCCTCGGTGACGACTTCGGACGCCTCGGAGTAGCTCTTCGAGGACGGCTGGGTGGACAGCAACGCCACCGCGTAGCGGCGGTCCGGGCCGATCAGCCCGGCGCTGTGCACCGCGCGGCGGCCGTGCTCGCAGCACATCCAGCCCGCCTTCACCGCCACCGGCCGCTTCGACTCCTTCAGCCCGAAGCCCTGGTCGAACCCCTCGGCCGCCGTGCGCGGCGCCGCGTCCAGCGACCCGAGGATCAACGAGCGCTCCGCCTCCGGCAGCGTCGGCACCTGCCCCAGGACCGTGGCCACGTCCCGCGCGGAGGTCTCCGTATCGCCCCAGTTGCCCGCAACCGCGGGAGGCCGGGTCCGGGTGAGTCCGTAGCGGACCGCGAGCCTGGAAATCGCGCCCGCGCCGTCGAACCGGTCCCACAGCGCGTTCATCGCGGCGTCGTCGCTGACCGCCAGCGAACGGCGGATCAGGTCGACGTCCGCACCCGAGACCGGCATCCCCTCGGAACGGCGGCGCGCCACGTCGACGGCCACGAACAGCTTCGACAGCGACGCCGTGCCGATGCGGTCGTCCGCGTGCTCACCACCGACGACCTCACCGGATTCGCGATCCAGCACCGCCACCGCGACGGTGCTGCCGGAGAGCTCGCCGGCCTCCGAATCGACCTCGCGGACCAGGTCGCGCACCACGGGATTCGGGTGCGCTCGCGGCGGATGCGCCTGCGGCTTCGGGTACCCCGCGCGGGACACCCACCACGGGCCGGAGTCGGCGTCCGCCGTGCTGCTGCCGACGGTGGACCCGCAGGCCGCGCCGAACAGCACCACCACCAGGAACAGGCAACCGAGCACCACCGACCGCGGACGAACTCGTGCGGGCGTGTGCCAACGACCGGAATCATCCATGAGGAGCTCATAACGTCGAGACCCGGCGGGAAGCTCCGGGTCATCGAACGTGCCTCCCGGACCGTAACGCCGTCACCAGCTCGATCGCAGGACTCAGCCGCCCTTGCGGTTCTCGCCCAACTCCTGCTCGATCGGGTTCGCCGGTGCCTCGCGCTCGTGCTCGGCGACGCCCGGCCGGACGTGCTGCCGGGCCTGGCGCGCCTTGTCCGCATCGGACTGGCCCTCTTCGTCGGCCTTGTCCAGCGGCACCGAGCGCACCACCTCGGTGAGGTTCTCGTACTCCGCCGGCGGCATCGCCCGCAGCGCGTTCACCGTGCCCTCGTCCGCGCCGTTGTCGCGGGCGTGGTCGAGCAGCTGCTGCTTGTCCGCCGGGAAGTCCACCGCCGACAGGGACTTCTGCACCGTCTCGCGCGTCGTGGTCATGTTCGGCTCCCTCGTCGTCAGCTCGCGGCGTAGCGCAGGACCGCGCCGATCCCCTCGGTCAGCTCCACCTTCTCCGGATCGACCAGCACCAGGTCCGCATCGGTGCCCGCCGCCGCCCACACCACGGCTGCGCTGGCCGGGGCGTGGCCGGGGCTGGAAACCCCCATGTCGGTGAGCTCCCGCTCGTCGAGCGCGACCTGGTTCGGCACCGGGCCCACGTGCAGCCACGACACCGAATCCGGGCGCCCCCACAGCACCGTGCGGACCTGTCCCCGCTGCAACGCCTCGACCACCGGGCGCCAGCCTTCGACGGCCCGTTCGTTCCTGCCGCGCTGCTGCTCGAACTCGCGCACCGCGTCGTCCACGTGCGCGGTCACCGCCGAGTCCACGGTGTCGGCGACCTCCCGTCGCAGGCCCTCGCCGGAGGCGTTGCGATCCGGGTAGCCGGTCTCCGTCTGCACCGTGCGATCCCGCACGCCGCCGGGCAGGTTCTCGTGCACCAGCTTGCGCTGCTTCGGATCACCCGCGAGCACCACGACCTCGGCACCGACCCGCATGGCCTGCTTGCCGATCTCCTCGGCCGCTTCCTTCGCGTTGTGCAGCCACTGCTCCTCCACGGCGTTCTGGAAGCGCTGCTCGTTCTCGTCGTTCGTGCCGGTGCGCGCCTTGTGCACCGGGTGGTCGCCGCCCTGCACCTTGCGCGTGCGCGGCTCGGCGCCCGCCGCGACGATCGTGAGCTCCGCTTCGACGTGGTCGACCAGCGCCACCACGTGCGGGATGCGCGACGCGCGCAACCGCAGGTACGGCAGCAAGTGCGGCAACGTCCCGAAGTGCACCTTCTCGTCGTCGGCGGCGTCGGTGGGCGGCTGCGGCAGCTCCTCCCCGAACACCACCTCGCCACCCGTGGCGACGAGGACCTGCCCGCGCTGGCCGATGCGGTACTCGTGGCGGTCCACGGTCTCGTCGAGCGCGCGCAGCGTCTGCTCGTCCGCGCCCGCGCTCGCGAGCTGCTCCCTGGCCGAACGCCAGCGCAGCTGCACCGCCTTCGCCGCGTCCTCGGCGTCCGCCGAAGTGTCCAGGTACACGGTCGCGAACGGTCCTTGATATCCGTAGACGTCTTGCAGGAACGCGAGTTTCATCGACCACTCCTCTGCTCACGCGCTGCGCGCTTGCGCCCGGTGCTTGCCCTCCGCGATCTCTTCGACGACCTTCGCGCAGAACGCGGGAAGGTCATCCGGGTTCCGGCTGGTCACGAGGCCGGAGTCCACGACCACTTCCTCGTCGACCCACTCGGCGCCCGCGTTGCGCAGATCCGTGCGCAGGCTGGGGTAGGACGTCATCCGGCGACCGCGCACCACGTCGGCCTCCACCAGCAGCCACGGGGCGTGGCAGATCGCGGCGACCGGTTTCTGCTGCGCGAAGAACTCCCCGGCGAACCGGACCGCGTCCGGAACCCGGCGCAACGCGTCCGGGTTCGCCACCCCGCCGGGCAGCACCAGCGCGTCGTACTCGTCCGGCGACGCCTCGGTGACGATCTTGTCCACCGGGAACGTGTCGGCCTTCTCCAAGTGGTCACGACCCTGCACCGAACCGGCTTGCAGCGAGACCAGCTCCGGGCGGGCCCCCGCCTGCTCCACGGCTCGCCACGGCTCGGTCAGCTCCACCTGCTCAATGCCGTCCTGCGCCACCAGGAAAGCGACCTTGGCACCGTTCAGGTCCGCGCTCATCACTCACACCTCCCACGGGGGACGCGGCGGGACGTCCGTGCCTCGCCGCTCTGCCGTGCCCTACCCGGCGCACCCCGGCGGCAAACCGCGGGTGGAGGCGAGCGGACCGCGGAGCGAGACCGGTGGAGATCTGGCGGGTCGCATCGTGACCACGGGCCCGGACCGGCGGTTAAGGTGACCGGGCCAGCCACGATCAAGGAGCCGGACCATGCGCCCAGGCGACACCGTCGACGACTTCGCCCTGCCCGACCAGCACGGCACCGAACGCAAGCTCTCCGAGCTGCTCGGCAACGGCACCGTGGTGCTGTTCTTCTACCCCGCGGCGATGACCTCCGGCTGCACCGCGGAGAGCTGCCACTTCCGCGACCTGTCCGCGGAGTTCGCCGAGCTCGGCGCGCAACCCGTCGGCATCAGCACCGACACCGTCTCCAAGCAGGCCACGTTCGCGCAGACCCACTCGTTCGACTACCCGCTGCTGTCCGACCGCGAAGGCGTCGTGGCCCGGCAGTTCGGCGTGAAGCGCCGCTTCGGCCCGCTCCCGGTCAAGCGCCACACCTTCGTCATCGGCGCCGACCGCACCGTGCTGGAAGTCGTGCGCAGCGAGTTCAACATGGCCTCCCACGCCGACACGGCCCTGACCTTCTTGCGGGAGAAGCGCAGCGCCTGAGCGGCCGCGTTTTTCCCGGCACGTCCCCCCGGTAGTGCTGGGGCGTGCCGGTACGGGAGGCAGCGCGCGAAGGCGCGGGCCACCCAGGACGGCACGCCCCACCACCGCGACCGTGCCGGGCACCGGCGCCACCGGCCGCACCCGCGCCGGGCGGCGCGTCCGACCGGGAGTTCGCCGCGTCCGGCACCGTCGAGACCGGGCCGCGGCCGGAGTGCAGGCTGCTCACGGGTGCCGGTCGTCCGTGCGTGCTCGTCGGCGGCGACCCGTCCGTGCTGCGGCCTGGTGCGGAGGTCGTCGTGCGCGGCAGGCCCGACCCGAGCGTGCCCGCCTCGTGCGGGCACGGGCCGACGCTGCGGGTCCTCGACGCCATGCCGAAATGACCGGGCCGCTCACTTCGGCGGGTCGGCGCAGGAGGGGTTCAGCAGCTTCTGGATCTCCGGAGTGTTGATGTTCTCCTTCGTGACCACGGTCGAGCCGGTGTTCGTCTCCGGGCTGCCCTGCTGCTCGCCGCGGATCTCCTCGATCGCCGAGTTCACCGAGGCGAATCCCATCTTGAACGGGTTCTGCGCGATCAGACCCGTGATCACGCCCTCCTCCAGCGAGTCGATCTGTCCCTCCGAGGTGTCCCAGCCGATGATCTTGATCTCGCCCTGCTTGCCCGCTTGGCGCACCGCCTCCGCCGCGCCCAGCACGCTCGGCTCGTTGCCCGCGTAGATCCCGTTGAGGTTCGGGTTCGCCGTCAAGATGTCCTGGGTGACCTGCAACGCCGTGTTGTAGTCGCTGTTCGACGATTGCCGCGCCACCAGCTTCAGCCCCGGGTTCTTCGCCAGCCCGCGCTGGAAGCCCTCCGCGCGCGTCTCGTTCGTGCTGGTGCCCGGCAGGAACTCGATGAACGCCACCTCGCCCTTCCCGCCCAGCTGATCCGCGAGCAACTGGGTGCCCTGCTCGGCGGCGGCCACGTTGTCGGTGGCGAACACCGGCACCTCCGGCGGCTGCGGAGTCGTGCCCGAGTCCATGTTCACCACCGTCGTGCCCTGCTGCCGCGCCGACTTCGTGACCTCCGCCAGCGCCTTCGCGTCCGTCGCCGCGAACACCAGGCCCTGCACGCCCTGCGCCAACGAGTCCTGCAGCAGGCTCTGCTGCCCGCTGACGTCGTCCTCCGAGGTCACCCCGTCCCAGTGGACGTTGACGTTCGGGTGCTTGGTGGCCGCGCACTCGGCGCCGACCCGCACCTGCTCCCAGAAGTCGAAACCGATCGCCTTCGGGATCACGGCGAGCCGGATCGTGTCGCCCTCCTGCGCGTTCACCCCGGTCGGCCTGCGGACCTCCAGGCTGCACGCCGAGGACGTCAGCAGCACCGCCAGGCACAGCAGCGGAAGAACCTTCTTCATCGCAGCGAACTCCCTCGTTCCCGAGCTCAACCGGCGTCGCCGGCGAGCTTGCGGCGCTGGTAGAAGTCCCACCACACGGCCAGCCAGATGATCACGCCGATGAGCACGTTCTGGTAGAAGGTGCCGATGTTGAGCTGCACCGCGCCGTTGCGGATCACCGCGACCAGGAACGCGCCGATCAGCGAACCCCACACCGTGCCGCGCCCGCCGAACAGGCTCGCGCCGCCGATCACGACCGCGGCGATCACGTCCAGCTCCAAGCCCTCACCGAAGTTCGGCTGGCCCGAGTTGATCCGCGAGGCGGCGATCATGCCGCCCAGCCCGGCCAACATGCCCGACACCACGTACACCCAGGTCGTGTGCTTGCGGACCGGCACGCCGGACAGCCGCGCCGCCTCCGAGTTCGACCCCATCACGTACGCGTAGCGGCCCAGCCTCGTCCGCGTCAGCACGATGTGGCCCGCGACCGCCACGATCAGGATCAGCAGCACCGGCACCGGCACCGGCCCCAGCACGCCCTGCCCGAGCAACCGGAACGACTCCGGCGCGCCGAACACCGCCACCGCGCCCGTCGCGATCAGCACCAGGCCGCGCGCCACGCTGAGCATGCCGAGCGTCGCGATGAACGGCGGCAACCCCACCGTCGACACCAGCAGGCCGTTGACCAGGCCCGCCGCCGCGCCGACGACGATCCCGCCGAGTATCCCGAGCAGCGGGTTGAAGCCGAAATCCGCCATGAGCATCACGCCCAGGACCCCGGACAGCGCCGCCACCGACCCCACTGACAGGTCGATGCCACCCGTGATGATCACCAGCGTGACGCCGACCGCCATCACCGCGTTCACAGAGGTCTGCGACCCCAGGTTGAACAGGTTGTCCGCCGTCAGGAACGACGGCGCCACGATGGACAGGACGATGAACACCACGATCAGCGCACCGGCCGCCGCGACCTGCGAGATCGCCCCCGACAACCGATCCGTCAGCCCGCCGAGCGCGCCCGCGCCGCCCGCCTTCGTCGCGGTCGCGGTACCGCCACCGCCTTCCGGTGCGGCCTGTTCGTCCTTCCCCGGCTGATCGCTCACTGGCCCTCCTTCGCTCCGGTGGCGAGCGCTACGACGCGTTCCTCGGAGAACTCCGCGCGCTCGACCTCACCCGTGATCCGGCCCTCGCGCAGCACGAGGATCCGATCGCACATGTTCAGCAACTCCGGCAGATAACTGGAGATCAGCACGATCGCCTTGCCCTGCGCGGCCAGCGCGTCGAGCTGGCTGAACATCTCCGACTTCGCGCCCACGTCCATGCCGCGACCGGGCTCGTCGAAGAACAGCACCTCGGCCTCGGTCTGCAGCCAGCGCGCCAGCACCACCTTCTGCTGGTTGCCGCCGGAGAGCGCCTGCACCGGCCTGCCCACCCACGGCACCCGGATGTTGAGCCGATCCCGCTCCTGCTCGGCGATGCGGCGCTCCGCGCCCAGGTCGATCAGTCCCGAGACCATCGGCAGCTTCGCCAGCGTGATGTTCTTGTCCAGGCCCAGCTGCAGCGCCAGCCCGTCCGCCTTGCGGCTCTCGGTGAGGTAGCCGATGCCCGCGGCGATCGCGTCCGCCGGGCCGCGGATCTTGAGCTGCGCCCCGTCCAGCGACACCACGCCCGCGTCGGGCGGTTCCGCGCCGAACACCGACCTGGCGAGCTCCGTGCGGCCCGCTCCGACCAGTCCCGCCATGCCGACGATCTCCCCGGCGCGCACCTCGAAGGACACGCCGCGCACCGCGTCGCCCCTGCTCAGCCCGCGCACGCTCAGCCGCACCGCGCCCGGCTCCGCGTAGGTGCGCGGGTACAGGTTCTGCACGTCGCGGCCCACCATGAGCGTCACCAGCCGCGACTCGTCGAGCTCGGCGACCGGGCGGGTCGCCACCACCGCTCCGTCGCGCAGCACCGTGACCCGATCCCCGATCTCGAAGATCTCGTCCAGGCGGTGCGAGATGTAGAGCACGCCGATGCCCTGCGCGGTGAGCTCGCGGACGATGCCGAACAGCTCCTCGGTCTCGCGCTCGGTCAGCGTGGCGGTCGGCTCATCCAGGATGAGCACCTTCGCCTGCACCGCCAGCGCCTTCGCCAGCTCCACCCGCTGCTGCTCGGCGGTCGACAACCGGCCGACCTTCCTGGCCGGGTCGACCCGCAACCCGACCTTGGCCAGCAGCTCGCGGGCCGCGCGGCGCTCCTCGGAGCGCGCGATCCAGCCGCCGCTGCCCGGCTCGTGGCCGATGAACAGGTTCTCCGCCACCGACAGGTCCGGGGCCAGCGCGAACTCCTGGTGCACCATCGAGATCCCGAGGCGCCGCGCCGAGGCAGGCCCCTGGTAGGTGACCTGCTCGCCGTCGACCTCGATCCGGCCGGAGGACGGCGGCTCCACCTGCGCGACCAGCTTCATCAACGTCGACTTGCCCGCGCCGTTCTCCCCGGCCAGCACGTGCACCTCACCGGCCCGCACGTCGAGGTCCACATCGGACACCGCGACGACGCCGGGGAATCGTTTGCTCACAGCGGAAAGCCGAACCACTGCACGCTGCTGCACCGAACCCGCATCATCCGAACCGGGTTGCAAGGATTGCGACACGCCGCCTCCCTCGATCTTCATGATCGCCCGCCGCAGCGGTGCGCCGGAGCATACTCACAACATCACACGCTCGAAAGGCTTGCAGCGAAGCCAAGAAACCGATTACCGATCGTTGCACGCGAACGGCTGCAGCGACATCCGCGAACGCCGCAACCACGACCTCCGTAAGCTCGACGGGGCCATCGCAGTAATCCAGAGGGGGACGAAACGTGCAGCCGCTGCTGGCCAGCGAACCGGACAGAGTCGGTGATTACCGCCTGCTCGCGAGGATCGGCGGGGGCGCGATGGGAGCCGTGTACCTCGCGCGCTCCCGTGGCGGCCGCGGCGTCGCGATCAAAGTCGTGCGCCCGGAGCTCGCCGACGACGGCGAGTTCCGCGAACGGTTCCGCCGCGAAGTCGACATGGCCCGCTCCGTCGGCGGGTTCTGGACCGCCACCGTCATCGACGCCGACACCGAAGCCGCCCAGCCGTGGCTGGCCACCGAATACGTACCCGGCCCCACCCTGCACCGGGCCGTCGCCGACCACGGACCGCTGCCGGAGCAGACGGTGCGCACCCTCGCCGCCGGCCTCGCCGAAGCGCTCGGCGCCATCCACCGGGCCGGACTCGTGCACCGCGACCTCAAACCCGGCAACGTGCTGCTCGGCCCCGACGGACCGCGCGTCATCGACTTCGGCATCTCACGGGCCATGAGCAGCAGCAACCTCACCGCCACCGGGATCTTCCTCGGCACGCCCGGCTTCTTCTCCCCCGAGCAGACCGTCGGCAGCGACGTCGGGCCGCCCAGCGACGTGTTCTCGCTCGGCGCGGTGCTCATGTTCGCCGCCACCGGCGCCGGGCCCTTCGGCAACGAGAACACCGCCGCCATGCTCTACCGCGTCGTGCACAACGAACCCGACCTCAGCGCGCTGCCCACCGGGCTGCGATCGCTCATCGGGTCCTGCCTGGCGAAGGAACCCGCCGACCGGCCGACCCCGGCCGCGCTGCTCGACCAGGCAGGCGAATCCTCACCGCAGAACGACAGCTGGCTGCCCGCCGAGATCACCGCCGTGATCACCGAGCACACCGCGCAGCTCAAGCAGGCCTCCGAAGCCGCCCCGCTCGCGCCACCCGCCGCCGCGCCCACCCCGCCACCGCGCACGCAGCGCGGCGGCTCGGACTGGTCGGCCGCCCCCGCCGCACCCGCGAAACCGATCATCCCGTCCCGGCCGAAACCCACCGCGCAGCAACCCAACCCCGGCACCGCCGCGCCCGCGCGCATCGCCCCCTCCCGGCCCGAACCACCCGCCGAACGCGTGCGCGGCGACGGACCCGGCCCCGTGTTCGCGCTCGGCGGCCGAGTCGGGGCGCTGCTGTCCGCCGCGATCATGTTCGGGCTGATCTACCTCGTCGTCGAAGTCAGCCGGAACAGCAGCCCCAGCGCCGACATCTGGGCGCTGGCCCAGTTCGGCATGGTGCTGCTGACCATCAGCGCCGCGCTGTCGCTGGGCAAAGCGCTGCTGCCGAGCCTGCGGCTCAAGGTCAGCGGCGAAGGACTGCGGATCTCCCGCGCCGGGCTCGCCAGGGAGATCCCGTGGAGCCAAGTCAGCCGCGTCGCCGTCGTCGGCAGCGGCAAGCGCCAATCCGTGACCGTCTGGACCCGGCCCGGCGCCCCCGCGCAGGGCTGGCGGATCTGGAACCCGACCCGGCCCTACCACGGCGGCGTGCGCCTGTACCCGATCGGCGCCGCCGGCGGCCCCATCACCCGGCGCCAAGAAGGCCGCCGAGTCCGCCAAGCGCTCCAGCAGTACAGCCGAGGAACCTACGACGACCGGATGGTTTGACGTGTGCGCGGTTGGAGCCGGTCGTTTTGCTCGGGTGACCGGGTAGCGGAACCTCAGTCGGTCTGTCGCTGCGGGATCTTTTTCCCAAGTGGCTCCGCCACGAGGGAAAAAGCTGTCCTCGCGACAGACCGACTGAGAAC
>NZ_JBSFWJ010000062.1:0-38061 GCF_053592695.1 Saccharopolyspora sp. NPDC002578
AAGCTAAGCCCTCCAGCGCCGATGGTACTGCACTCGATAGGGTGTGGGAGAGTAGGACACCGCCGACAATACTCAACGGGAAACGCCCCACAGTCCATGACTGTGGGGCGTTTCTGCTATTCCAGGGCACCACACCACCCCTGAACAGATGTTTCGACGGGCTGGACGTGTCTCGTAGTCTTCTGTGATGGAGCGCGTGCGCATGTTGGTCGTGGAACCGTCGGAGATCGCCCCGGTGGGGCGTCTCGGCGAATGGTTGGGTGCGGCCGGCGCGGAACTGGACGTGGTGCGGGCACCTGAGATCCCCGCGCCGTCGGCGTTGGACGAGTACGACGCGCTGGTCGTGATGGGCGGCGGCATGGGCGCGCTCGACGATCTGGACCATCCGTGGCTGGCCGATGTTCGGGCGCTGCTCAGCGCGGCGGTGAGCAGACAGCTGCCGGTGCTCGCGATCTGCTTGGGAGCGCAGCTGTTGGCTGCGGCGGCAGGGGGACGAGTGGCGCCGGTCAAGAAGGGGCCCGAGGTGGGGACCTTGCTCGTCGCGAAGCGCGACACCGCGGCCGACGATCCGCTGTTCGGGGCGCTGCCGCTGACGCCGGACGTGCTGCAGTTCCACAACGACGAGGTGGTCCGGCTGCCGCCGAGCGCACAACTGCTCGCGTCTTCCCCCGCCTGCGAGAACCAGGCGTTCCGGGTGGGGATCTGCGCTTACGCGCTGCAGTTCCACGTGGAGACCACCCCGGACACGGTGTTGGACTGGGCGGAGTCGATGCCGGAGGCGGCGAGCACCGCCCGGCCCGGCCAGCTTGACCCCGAGCACCTCGAACGCTTCCACGCGGAGCTCGCCGAGACCTGGGAACCGGTGGCGGAGCGTTTCGTCCGATTGGCCGCGACTCCGCTGGAGCAGCGCAGGGGGACTCGGGCGCTTCCGATGGCGTGAGGCCGCGCCGGTCGCCTGTAGTCGGGCAGTCGTGTCCGGCTACCGTGCGGAGTATGAGCAATGGCAACTCGTCACGTTCGGGTTCGGCTCCTTCTCCGGCGCGGTATGGCTTCAGCGATGTCGTTCGCGCGGAACAGCAACTGCGGGCGGCCGGGTGGTGGTCCGACGCGGGGCCGACGGACGAGCCGGTGGTCTCGGCGCTGTCGCGTGCTCCCGATCCCGATCTGGCGCTGCTCGCGGTGGATCGACTGCGCGAGGCCGCGGCCGACGAGTGGCCGGAGCTGGCGAAGGAACTGGCGGCGGACACCGCTGTTCGTGGCGGGCTCATCGGAGTGCTGGGAGCGTCGAGCGCGTTCGCCGATCACCTGGTGGCGTATCCGCAGGACTGGCGCCGGTTGCGTCCGAGGCCGGCGGGTGAGCGGCCCGACGTCGCGGCGTTGACCGACGAGCTGGTGAGTTCGGTGCGCTCGGCGGACGGTGTCCTCACCGGCACCGAGGCGATCAGCGCGCTGCGCGGCGCGTACCGAGGGCTGCTGCTGGAGGTGGCCGCAGCCGACCTGCGCCCGATCGTGGAACGGGACCTGGCCGGGGCGTCCTTCGAGGACGTCGCGGCGGGACTGTCGGACCTCGCGGTCGCGGCGCTGCGCGCGGCCCTGGTGGTGGGGGCCGCGGAGCTGACCGGCCGGGAAGGCGGGGACAGCGCCGAGGACCTCGCGGTGATCGCGATGGGCAAGACCGGTGGCCGGGAGCTCAACTACGTCAGCGATGTCGACGTCGTGTTCGTCGCGAAGTCCGAGGAAGCGCTGCCGGGTGCGACGAAGCTCGCCAGCATGATGATGCGCGTCGCGGGGCCGGCGTTCTTCGAGGTGGACGCGGCACTGCGTCCGGAGGGCAAGGCGGGTGCGCTGGTGCGCACCCTCGACGGCTACCAGAGCTATTACCGCAGGTGGGCCCGGACGTGGGAGTTCCAGGCGTTGCTGAAGGCGCGGCCGGTCGCGGGCGACGTCGAGTTGGGGCAGCAGTACGTGGACGCGGTGTGGCCGCAGGTGTGGACCGCCGCAGAACGGGAGGACTTCGTCCCCGACGTGCGATCGATGCGCCGCCGGGTCGAAGATCACGTGCCCGCTGAACTGTCTGAACGGGAGCTCAAGCTGGGCCCCGGCGGGCTGCGGGACGTGGAGTTCGCGGTGCAGCTGCTGCAGATGGTGCACGGTCGCAGCGACGCGGACCTGCGGAGCCCGAGCACGGTCGACGCGTTGCGCTCGCTAGGCGAAGGCGGTTACGTCGCCCGTGCCGACGCCGCGGACCTCGTCGAGTCCTACCGGTTCCTGCGCACCCTGGAACACCGGGTGCAGCTGCGGCGGTTGCGCCGCACCCACCTGCTGCCCGAACTGGACGACAAGGACGGGCTGCACGTGCTGGCGCGTTCGGTGGGGCTGCGTTCCAGCGGGCGCCGCAGCGCGGGTGAGGTGCTGGTCGCCGAGTACCGCAGGCACAGCAACCGGGTGCGCAGGCTGCACGAGAAGTTGTTCTACCGCCCGCTGCTGGAGGCGGTGGCGAAGGTTCCGACGGACGCGTTGCGGCTCACCACCGGCGCCGCGGTGCAACGGCTCGCGGCGCTGGGGTACAGCTCGCCGGAGGGCGCGCTGCGGCACATCGAGGCGCTGACCTCGGGGGTGTCGCGCCGGGCGCACATCCAGGGCGCGCTGCTGCCGATGCTGCTGGACCTGCTGGCGAACACGCCGGACCCGGACGGCGGTTTGCTGGCGTACCGGAAGGTGTCCGAGGCGCTGGCGGAAACGCCCTGGTACCTGCGGTTGCTGCGGGACGAAGGGGTGGTCGCCGAACGGCTCGCGCAGCTGCTCGGGACGTCGAAGCTCGTGCCGGAGCTGTTGGTGCGCGCGCCGGAGGTGCTGCGGCTGCTCTCGGACACCCCGGCCCTGGCCGAGCGGGATCCGCGGGAGGTCGCGACCTCGCTGCGCAGCGCGGTCGCGCGGCACGCGGAGCCGAGCCGGGCGGTGGCGGCGGCGCGGTCGTTGCGCCGCCACGAGCTGTTGCGCATCGCGTGCGCCGACCTGCTGGGCCTGTTGCCGCCGACGGAGGTGTTCCGGGCGCTGTCGAGCGTGTGGGCCGCGGTGCTGGAGGCCGCGCTGGACACCTCGGTGCGCGACGTGGCGGCCCGGCCGGAGTGGCAGACGGTGCCCGCGCGGATCGCGGTGATCGGCATGGGGCGCCTCGGCGGCGCGGAGCTCGGGTACGGATCGGACGCCGACGTGATGTTCGTGTGCGAACCGCTGCCGGAGGTGCCGGAGTCCACGGCGGTCCGCTTCGCCACGTCGGTGGTGGAGCAGGTGCGCCGCCTGCTGGGTGCGCCGAGTCAGGACCCGCCGCTGGAAGTGGACATCGACCTCCGCCCGGAGGGCCGCAGCGGCCCGTTGGTGCGCACCGTCGACTCGTACCTCAACTACTACCGCCGCTGGGGCGAGGTGTGGGAGGCGCAGGCGCTGCTGCGGGCCCGGCCGGTCGCGGGCGACTCGGAGCTGGGCGAGCGGTTCTGCACGGCCATCGACCCGATCCGGTACCCGGACGGTGGCCTGGACGACGCTCGCATCCGGGAGATCCGCCGGATCAAGGCCCGGGTCGACTCGGAACGCCTGCCGCGCGGCGCCGACCCGGCCACGCACACCAAGCTGGGCCGCGGCGGGCTCGCCGACGTCGAGTGGACCTTGCAGCTGGTGCAGTTGCGCCACGGCCACGAGCACGAATCGTTGCGCGTCACCTCGACGATGCGAGGACTGGACGCAGCGGTGCAGGTCGGGGTGCTGGACGAGCAGGACGCCGCGGAGCTCGGCGAGGCGTGGACGTTGGCGATGCGGTCCCGCAACGCGGTGATGCTGGTGCGCGGCAAGTCCGGTGACCAGCTGCCCAAGCAGGTGCGGGAGCTGACCGCGGTGGCCGCGGCGCTCGGCTACTCCGGCGACGTCGACACCGGCGAGGTGCTCGACGACTACCTGCGGGTGACCCGGCGTGCCCGGGCCGTGGTGGAGCGGGTGTTCTACGAGGACTGAGCCGTCCTGCGCGGAGGGGCTCGTCGACGTGCTCGGCGCGGGCCGCCTCGCCTGATCGAGACCGCCGGGCCCGCGTCGGTGTACGGCGAGCGCTCGTCGGCCGCCTCCACCGGGCGGGGACGTACCGGGCGGTCCCCTGTGCGCTATTCGGGTGCAGCGGAGGCGGGCTTCGGCAGGTGTGCGGGCGGCCGAGCGGGGCGTACCGGCCAGTTATTCCGGTTCTGGTTGGTATCGGATTGCCCCGCGACGGCGGTTCCCGTGCTTTTGCGGATTATTCTGCGCTGCTTGTTCCCGTCAACGGTGGTCACGGTGCCGACGTGTTCGGTTGCGGGCTGAAGCGGCCGAATGGGGCTCATTTTCGCGCCGGAGACCCCGCGTGTTCCTGCACGTGCAAATGCACTGCCTTGAGGAATTGTCGGCTGGTTGCCCGGATCGCCTGTGAGAATGTGCACGGCCGGTGATCACGGTCGTGGAAGCGCCTCGCCTGCGTCGGAGCACTGCTCGCTGCGCTGGGGAATCGTATTCGGCGAGCGCATCAAGGCTCTCGCGAAAGTCCAATTCGGACGATTGTGGGATGGCGGTGGAGCCTTGAATTTCTGCGGAACAGCCCATTCGGAGGTCTTCCTGTCGCTATCGTGACGGTAACCTTCTCGCACCGCGAACGGTGCGCGCATGACCGGCGTCCGGGCGGGTCCGAATAGGAGTGCATGGTGGCCGAGGACTTCGAATTACTCGTCGACCGGCAGGCGCTTTGCGGCGCCGGGCCGTTGTGGATGTCGACGCTGAATTGCCTGTACTGGGTGGACGTGCTGCGCAGGGAACTGCACAGCTACCACCGCGATTCCGAGGCGGACGAGGTTCAAGTCCTACCTGGAGTCGTCACGGCGCTCGGCGCGACCCGCAACGGACAGCTCATCGCGGCCGCCGACAGAGGGTTCTCCCGGCTCTTCCCCGGGCGGGCCGCACTCGAACCCATCACCGGCGTGCAGGCCGGCGACCGGATGAGCGGCGGCGCCTGCGACCCGGCGGGCAGATTCGTCGCGGGCACCCTCACCCACAGCCGCGAGGCGAAGCGCAGCGCGCTGTACGTGCTGGACGGGACGCGCGCGCGGGTGCTCGTGGACGGGTTGACGCTCTCCGGCGGGATCGGCTGGAGCCCGGACGGCGGGACCATGTACGTGATCGACACCGTGCCACGGGTGATCTGGGCCTTCGACTACGACGTGGCGCACGGTCGTGCCGGGCGGGGCAGGCGGTGGATCGTGTGCAACGAATCCGAAGGCCACCCCGACGGGCTGGCGATGGACAACGAGGGCGGCGTGTGGGTCGCGATGCGCGGCAGCGGCCGGATCCACCGCTACAGCCCCGGCGGGGACCTGGAGACGGTGCTGTGGGCGCCGACCCGGCGCATCACGGGGCTGGTGTTCGGCGGGCGCAGGCTGGACGAGATGTACGTGACCTCGGCGTGCGCCGGCTACGACGAGCGGGCCCTGGTCGCCGATCCGTACGCGGGCGCGCTGTTCCGCTTCCGGCCCGGATCCACCGGCAGCCCGCTGGCGCCGTGGAACGGCACGTGAACCCCGCGCGACGGGGACGCGCACGAGAAAGCGGGCCGGCCGGGAGCACTCTCCCGACCGGCCCGCTTCGCGCTGTGCGCCGGACGATCACACGTCGAAGTACAGGGCGTACTCGTGCGGGTGCGGGCGCAGCCGGATCGGGTCGATCTCGTCCTCGCGCTTGAGGCGAATCCAGGTCTCGATCAGGTCCGGGGTGAACACGCCGCCTTCGAGCAGGTAGTCGTGGTCCTCCTCGAGCCGGTCGATGACCTTCTCCAGGCTGTCCGGGACCTGCGGGACGTTCTTGGCCTCCTCGGGCGGCAGCTCGTAGAGGTCCTTGTCGATCGGCTCCGGCGGCTCGATCTTGTTCTTGATGCCGTCGAGGCCGGCCATCATCATCGCCGCGAACGCCAGGTACGGGTTGCCCGACGGGTCCGGACAGCGGAACTCGACGCGCTTGGCCTTCGGGTTGCTGCCGGTGATCGGGATGCGCATGCAGGCGGAGCGGTTGCGCTGCGAGTACACCAGGTTCACCGGCGCCTCGTAGCCCGGCACCAGCCGGTGGTACGAGTTGATCGTCGGGTTGGTGAACGCCAGCAGGCTCGGGGCGTGGTGCAGGATGCCGCCGATGTAGTGCCGCGCCATGTCGGAGAGCCCGCCGTAGCCGGACTCGTCGTAGAACAGCGGAGAGCCGTCCTTCCACAGCGACATGTGGCTGTGCATGCCGGAGCCGTTGTCACCGAACAGCGGCTTGGGCATGAAGGTGACCGTGCGGCCGTCCTCCGCAGCGGTGTTCTTCACGATGTACTTGAACAGCTGCAGGTCGTCCGCGGCGTGCAGCATCGTGTTGAACTTGTAGTTGATCTCCGTCTGGCCACCGGTGCCGACCTCGTGGTGGGCGCGCTCGATGGTGAACCCGGCGTCGCTCAGCTCGGTGGAGATCTTGTCGCGCAGGTCCGCGAAGTGGTCGTAGGGCGGGACCGGGAAGTAGCCGCCCTTCATCCGGGTCTTGTAGCCCTTGTTGCCGCCCTCTTCGTCGCGCTCGGTGTTCCACCAGCCCTCGACGGAGTCGACTTCGGCGAAGCTGCGGTTCGGGCCCTCGCCGAAGCGGACCGAGTCGAAGATGTAGAACTCGGCTTCGGCGCCGAAGAAGACGGTGTCGGCGATGCCGGACTCGGCCAGGTACTGCTCGGCCTTGCGCGCGATGTTGCGCGGGTCGCGGCTGTAGGGCTCCAGCGTGAACGGGTCGTGCACGAAGAAGTTCAGGATGAGCGTCTTCTGGGCGCGGTACGGGTCGATGCGCGCGGTGTACGGGTCCGGCAGCAGCAGCATGTCCGACTCGTGGATCGACTGGAACCCTCGGACCGAGGAGCCGTCGAAGGCCAGCCCTTCGGTGAAGGAGTCCTGGTCGAACGCCGAGGCGGGCACCGTGAAGTGCTGCATGACACCCGGCAGGTCGCAGAACCGGACATCGACGTACTTCACGTCCTCATCGGAGATGAAGCGCAGGACCTCGTCTGGATTCTTGAACACCCTCGATGGCTCCTTCACGCACTGATTGACTGCTCACCGGCGCGCGTGCTTCGAGCTCACCGGCTCGTCGCCAACGTTATGTCACGGGTGTTGCTCGGCCGTCACCTTGATGTTTCGCCGACGTTAACGACCGCCTGAACGGGTGAGGCCGGTTACGCAGGGCAGATCAGCACGCGGCGTCGGCGCCGGTCGGTTTCGCTCTGCCGTGCGGTCGTAGGCTGGAGGCGTGGGCGAGAAGACGGGATCCCGATCCGAAATGAGCAGCCAGAACAGCGGGAGCGACGACTCCGGCGAAGCCCCGGCGGAGGGTATCGGTGGCCTGTTCGGCCACGGTCCCCGGCCGCGGTGGCGCGGTGAGTGGCTCGGGTTGCCGGAGAGCGGGCAGGGCGCGGTCGCCACCGGTGGCCGCAGGTTGCTCGGGTTCGTGGTGGACATCCTGCTGGCCGCGCTGGTCGCGGGACTGTTCACGGCACCGGAACTGCCCGCGAACTGGAGCCTGCTGTCCTGGTTCCTGATCACCGCGGTGCCCGTGGCCTTCGTGGGGTTCACGCCCGGGATGCTGGTCACCGGCATCTGGGTCGTCCGGGTGGACGGTCCCGGCGCGGTGGGCGTGTGGCGTGCGCTGGTGCGCGCCGTGCTGACGGGCGTGCTGATCCCCGCGGTGATCCGCAACGTCGACGGGAGGTCCTGGCTGGACCGGCTCACCGGGACCGTGGTGGTCCGGCGCTGACGCGGGCGGCCGTTCGCCGGCGGCGCGGCGCCCGCCAGCAGGGACCCGCCCGTCGAGGCGGCGCGGGGACGAAAAAAGACGCGGACCCGGCGGGACGTGCCCGGCGGATCCGCGTCGAAGTCGTACGGCTCAGCGGCGGCGCATGGCGCGCTGCACGTTGCGCATCTTGGCGCCCTGCGGCATCGGGCCCTTCGGCATCGCGTTGCCGCGGCTGCTCGCCAGCGCCGAGAGCCGGTTCTCCAGCGAGTCGACCTGGCCCGCGTTGATGTTGCGCGGGAGCTTCATCATGTGCGTCTGGAGCTTGCTCAGCGGCACCTGGCCCTCTTCGCCGCCGATCATGATCTCGTAGATCGGCGTCTCGCCGACCAGCCGAGCCACCCGCTTCTTCTCCTGCGCCATCAGCGACTTCACCCGGCTCGGGGCGCCCTCGCCGACCAGCACGATGCCGGGGCGGCCGATCACCCGGTGCACCGCGTCGAGCTGCGCGGTTCCGGCCACGGCCTGGGACAGCTTCCAGTTGCCGCGCATGTTCTCCAGCGCCCAACCCGCCGCGCCGGGCTGGCCGTCGGCCTTGCGGTACACCGTCGCCTGCACCCGGCGGCCGAAGATGATCACGGCGCCGAGCAGGCCCAGCGCGATGCCCACCGGCAGGAACGCCCAGTGCAGGTTCCAGATCATGCCGATGAAGAAGACCGCGACCGCGACCACCAGGAAGATGCCGATCATCAACGGCAGCAGCAGGCGGTCCTCGCGGCGTTGCATCTGGAACGCTTGCCAGATCTGCCCGATGCGACCGCGGAAGGCCGCGCGCCGTTCCTTCTTCGCCGCCTTCTTGGCTGCCTTGTCCTGGTTGGCCATGCCTTTCAGGATACGGCGGGGCCTCAAGTCCTCCCCAGGCACGGTGCACCTGGCCCGCAGAAACGGCACCGCCCGCCGCGCGAGGTGCGCGACGGGCGGTGAATTCCCTGTTCAGCGGGCTACTGGCGGGCGAGCAGGCTGCTGGCCTCCTGCGCGGCGGGCTGCGCCTGCGCGAGGTGGGAGAGGTTCTCCGGCAGCGGCATGCCGCGGTGCTGGGTGGCCTTGGCGTAGAGCCGGCCCGCGCGGTAGCTGGAACGGACCAGCGGACCGGCCATCACACCGGGGAAGCCGATCTCCTCGGCGGCCTTCGTGTGCTCGACGAACTCCTCCGGCTTCACCCAGCGGTCCACCGGGTGGTGGCGCGGGCTGGGCCGCAGGTACTGGGTGATCGTGATGATGTCGCAACCCGCGTCGTGCAGGTCCTGCAGCGCGGGCCGCACCTCTTCGGGGGTCTCGCCCATGCCCAGGATGAGGTTGGACTTGGTGACGAGCCCGGCGTCGCGCGCCTCGGTGAGGACCTTGAGCGAGCGGTCGTAGCGGAACGCGGGGCGCATCCGCTTGAACACGCTGGGCACGGTCTCCAGGTTGTGCGCGAGCACCTCGGGGCGGGAGCTGAAGACCTCGGCGAGCTGGTCCGGCTCCGCGTTGAAGTCCGGGATCAGCAGCTCGACCCCGGTGCCGGGGTTCAGGTCGTGGATCTGGCGCACCGTCTCCGCGTACAGCCAGGCGCCGCCGTCGGCGAGGTCGTCCCGCGCCACGCCGGTCACCGTGGAGTAGCGCAGCCCCATGGCCTGCACCGACTCGGCGACCTTGCGCGGCTCGGTGGTGTCGAGCTCGGCGGGTTTGCCGGTGTCGATCTGGCAGAAGTCGCAGCGGCGGGTGCACTGGTCACCGCCGATGAGGAAGGTCGCCTCCCGGTCCTCCCAGCATTCGAAGATGTTGGGGCAGCCCGCCTCCTCGCAGACGGTGTTCAGCCCCTCCCGGCGGACCAAGCCCTTGAGCTCTTGGTACTCGGGACCCATCCGAGCTCGGGTCTTGATCCACGATGGCTTCTTTTCGATGGGCGTCTGGCTGTTGCGCACTTCCAGACGCAACAACTTCCGCCCCTCTGGCGCCGCAGTCACGCGTTCAGGCTACGCCCCCGACCGGTTCATCCCGAAACCGCGACGGGGGCGCAGCGGTGATCCGTGCGCCACACCCGGCAGGTCAGGCGGGATCGGCGGTGACGCCGGTGAGTTCCTCGGTCAGCGTCCACAGCCGGCGCGCGGTGTCGACGTCGGCCGCCGCCCGGCTGGCCTTGGCGCGGTTCGGGTAGCCGCGGATCTCGGCGAACCCGTTCGGGCCGTAGTAGCTGCCGCTGGTCGCGCCCGGTGCGGTGGCCGCGTAGAGCTGCGGCAGTGCGCCCTGCTCGCCGGACTGGGTGATCAGGCCGTTGATCCCGCGTGCGACCTTGGTGAGCGGCCCCGGCAGCGAGCGGGCGTGCAGCGAGTTCATCGCGAGCTCGGTGCTGCTCATCCCCGGGTGCGCGGCGACGCTGCGCAGGTCCAGGCCGTCCCGCTGCGCGCGGCGGTCGAGTTCGAAGGCGAACAGCAGGTTCGCCAGCTTCGACTGCGAGTAGGCGCGGGTGGGCGAGTAGCGGCGGCGGTGGAAGTTCAGGTCGTCGAGGTCGAGCGAGCCGCCGCGGTGGGCGATGCTGGACAGCGTCACGACCCGCGCGCCGGGGGTGGCGCGCAGCGCGGGCATCAGCAGCCAGGTCAGCGCCGCGTGCCCGAGGTGGTTGGTGCCGATCTGCAGCTCGAAGCCGTCCTGGGTGGCGCCGAGCGGGGGTGCCATCACTCCGGCGTTGTTCATCAGCACGTCGAGGCGGTCGCCGGTGCTGTCCCGCACCTGCTCGGCGGCTTTGCGCACCGACGCCAGGTCGGCGAGGTCGAGCTCGACGAGTTCCGGTTCGACCGCGGCGTGCGCGGCCACCTGGTCGCGCGCTCCGCGGCCCCGCTCGGGGTTGCGGCAGGCCATCAGCACTCGGGCGCCGCGGGCCGCCAGCACCTGCGAGCTGTGCAGGCCGAGGCCCGAGTTCGCGCCGGTGATGAGCACGGTGCGGCCGTGCTGGTCCGGGATGTCGGAGGTTGTCCAGTGCGCCATGCCTTCCACCCTTACCTGCGTCGGCGGGCGGGGAAAAGGCGTGCCGCAGCACGATCGGATCACCGCCGCGCGAATTCCGCGCCGAGCTCGTGCGGGTCCGGCGCCGTGCTTCAGCGGCTGGGGATGACCTTGCGCAGCTGCGACAGCGGTCCGCGGCGGCGGGTGCGGGCCGAGGGCGCGGCGGCGCGCAGCAGGCCGAGGAACGCGGCGCCGACGCGGTCGAGCTCCGCGGCGGGTTCGTGCTGCTCGGCGAGTCCGGCGGAGACCGCGAGCATCCGCCGTTCCCGGCTCAGCAGGCCGGTGATCGCCGGGTCGTCGGCGTGCGAGTCGAGCACCCGGCGCAGCACGGGGTGGTCCGCGGTGGTGCGCCGCCAGGCGGCGCTCACGGCCTCGACCCGGTCGCCGCGGGGGTCGGCGTCGGCGTCCTCGATGCCGATGTCGATGCGGCCGGTGAGGCTGCTGCTCCACTTGTGCTGCAGCGCTCGCAGGAGTTGCCCGCGGTCGGTGAAGACGGCCGCTGCGGCGGGCACCAGGTCGAGATCCAGCGGTGCGGCCGGGTGTTCGCGGGCGTGGTCGAGGACTGCCCTGATGGCGTGTTGCCGCTGGTAGAAGTCGTTCCAGGTCATGGTTCCTCCAGACTGGACGGTGGCGTACTCCGGGTGTGCGGCATACCGAGGGTATGTGCGTTCGAAGGTACCACCGGTCCCATACCGGAGGTATGTCTTATGATTGTGAGTATGGCTACAGCCCGGCCCCGGCGAGTGGAGCACACCGAGAGCACCAGGCAGGCGCTGGTGGATTCGGCGGTGGCCCTGTTCACGAAGAAGGGCTACGCCGGAACCTCGCTCGACGAGATCGCCAAGCGCGCCCGCGTCACCAAAGGCGCCCTCTACCACCACTTCAACGGCAAGCAGGCGCTGTTCGAGGCCGCCTTCGAAGAGGTCGAGGCCCAGGTGGTGCGGCGGCTGTCGGCCGAGCTGTTCGGCTCCGGCAACATCTGGGAGACCGTGCGCGCCGGGCTCGGCGAGTTCCTCAAGGTCTGCCTCGAACCCTCCTACCAGCGCATCGTCGTGCACGAAGCGCCCGCGGTGATGGGCTGGGAACGCTGGCGGGAGGCGGAGGAGCGCTTCACCTTCGGGGTGATCCGGGAGGCGCTGCGCGCGCTGGTCGACGCGGGCGAGTTCGCGAAGCTGCCGGTGGAGGCGCTCGCGCACGTCGTCTTCGGCGCCCTGTCCGCGGGCGCCACCACCATCGCTGGATCGGCGCAGCAGAAGAAGACCAGCGCCGAGGTCGGCGAGGTCGTGGACGCCGTGATGCAGGGCCTCCGAGCGAGTGAGCACCGGTAGCCGGGGATTAGCCTCGGACCCGTGACCGAGCCATTCAAACTCCGCATCTTCACCGAACCCCAGCAAGGGGCCACCTACGACGACCTGCTGCGCGTGGCGAAGGCCACCGAGGCGGCGGGCTACGACGCGTTCTTCCGCTCCGACCACTACCTGAAGATGGGGTCGGTGTCCGGTGAACCCGGACCCACCGACGCCTGGGTGACCCTCGGCGGGCTGGCGCGGGAGACCTCGCGGGTGCGGCTGGGCACGCTGATGACCGCGGGGACGTTCCGCTACCCGGGGCCGCTGGCGATCGCCGCCGCGCAGGTCGACCAGATGTCCGGCGGGCGCCTCGAGTTCGGCCTGGGCAGCGGCTGGTACGAGGAGGAGCACGCGGCCTACGGCATCCCGTTCCCGGCGCTGAAGGAGCGGTTCGACCGCTACGCCGAGCAGCTGGAGATCATCACCGGGCTGTGGGACACCCCGGCAGGGGAGACGTTCAGCTTCGACGGGCGGTACTACCGGCTCACCGACGCGCCCGCGCTGCCGAAGCCGGCGCAGCGCCCGCGCCCGCCGGTGCTCATCGGCGGTGGCGGCAAGAAGCGCACGCCGGAACTGGCCGCGCGCTTCGCCGACGAGTTCAACCTGCCGTTCACCGACCTCGACACCGCCACCGCGCAGTACGAGCGGGTCGCGGCGGCCTGCGCGGCGATCGGCAGGGACGCGGGCGAGATCGTCCGCTCCGCCGCGCTGGTGCTGTGCGTCGGCAAGGACGACGCGGAGCTCGCGCGGCGGGCCGCCGCCATCGGCCGGGACGTCGACGAGCTGCGCGCCAACGGCCTCGCCGGGACTCCCGCCGAGGCCGTCGACAAGATCGGCACCTGGCGGGAGCGCACCGGCATCACCCGGCTGTACCTGCAGGTGCTGGACCTGGCCGACCTGGATCACGTCGACCTGGTCGCCGCCGAGGTCGCCCCGCAGCTGAGCTGACGGCGGTCAGGACCGGAGCTGTCCGGCGATGTCGGACGCGGCGGTGAGCAGGACGAGCGCGGGCACGGTGGCCTGCGGGCGCAGCCGGTAGGAACCGCGCTTGTCCTGCTCGACCAGTCCGCAGCCGGTGAGGCTCTTGAGGTGGTGGTAGAGCTGCCCCGTCGAGCCGAGTTCCGCGGCCTCCTGCAGCTCGGCCGTCGTGGCCGGGCCCGCTTCGGCGAGCCTGCGCACCATCGCCGCCCGCAGCGGGTGGCCCAGCGCGGCGAGCACATCGGTGCGCGGCGCGTCCGGCAGGTCCAGCACCTGGGCCGGATCGACGTGGATGTCCCACTCCAGCGCGAGCGGTTCGGCGAGCCTGCCCTGGTAGGCCACGGACCCGCCGCTGGGTTCACGCGCGGGAGCAGCGGGTCGGCCTTCTAACGCGGCGACCCGCTGTTCGAGCGCGTCGAGCCGGGAATGCACGTCGTCGGAGCTCACCGGTCGAGCTTGCCTCATCCACGCAGTGCCGAGATCAGCCGGTCCCGCCACGCCGGGTCCCGAAGGGCCGTGAGCAGCGGCAGCGACGGGTCGCCCTGCTGCAGCTGCGCGGCGGAGATCCCGCCGTGCGCGAGCAGCGCTCCGGCGGCGACGCGGCCGTCGGTGAAGCGCGCGGACATCCCCGCGGTGAGCACGCCGGGGAGGCTGCCGCCCTTGAACCCGAAGCCGAGCATGTCCGCGGGCAGGTTGCCCGCGGCCTTGCCCTCCAGGACGCCGCGCGCGATGTCCCCGGCCGGGCCGGGCAGGTAGCGGCCTTCGGCGATGGCGCGGTGCAGGGCCGCGAGCTGTTCCGGCGTGCTCGCGGCGGTGTCCGAGGCCCAGGTCAGCTGGGCGTCGTAGGTCGGTAGCGGCTGGGTGAGCAGCCGGTCGCGCACCTGGTCGCGCAGGGCCTCGTCGTCGCGGTGGCGGCGTTCCAGCTCGAAGCCGATGGCGAGCCGTCGCGGCAGCGGGGTGCCGGGCGCGGGGGCTTCGTCCGGGAGCAGCAGGAACAAGTATTCCGCGCACAGGGAGCGGACGTCCGCGTCGGCCCAGCCGCCCGCCCGCGCGGCACGCAGCACGGCCTCGGTGCCGAGCCGGTCGCGCAGGAGATCGGGCACCGCGCTGTCGCTGTGGGCGATCATCATCGTCACCAGCCGTTCGAGCGCGACCCGCCGTTCGGGGTCGGCGGCGTACAGGCCGGTGGCGTCGGTGGGGATGCCGAGTTCGGCGAGCGCGTTGAGGTGTGCGCCGCCGTCGACGGGCACGTAGTAGCGCTCCCAGTCGCCGACGCGGATCTGTTCGTTCGGGTCGAGCCCGCCTTCGGCGACGGCGGTGGCGTACGCGGCGAGCTGCGCGACCTTCACCGCCGAGGCCAGCGGCTGCGTGGTGCGCGCGCGGTGCGCGACCCGCAGGCCCGCGGTGTCGGTCAGGGAGAGGGCGAGGTGGTCGCGGTTGTCGGCGATCCAGGTGAGCCAGCCGTCGGCGGTGCTCAGGTCGGGTTCGGCGGCGCGCGAGCCCGCGAGCGAGTTGCGCGCCTGCGCGGGCGAGCACGCGGTGAGCAGCGGCAGGGCGGCGACGGCGGCGGTGCAGCCGGTCAGCAGGGTGCGGCGGGACAGCGACATGAGTCCACTCCTCCAGTAGTCCGTAATTTCGGAATACTAGAGGAGTGGAGTTCGGTCGTCAGCGGAGGGTCGGATCCAACGCCAGCGTCACACCGGCGGCCTCCGGCTCCACCCGCGCGATGTCCGACTCCGTCACCGGCAGCACGCCGTCCACGGCATCCAGCACGTCCTGGCGGACCCACGGCAGCACCTCGTCGATCGGCACCTCGCGGCCCAGCTCCGCCGACAACGACGTGACCCCCGCATCCCGGATGCCGCACGGGACGATCCGGTCGAACTGGCCCATGTCCGGGGTGCAGTTGAGCTCCAAGCCGTGCATCGTCACGCCGCGCTGCACCCGGATCCCGATCGCGGCGATCTTGCGCTCCGGCAGGACGTCGTCCGCCGCCAGCCACACGCCGCTGCGTCCCTCGACCCGGCCGGTCTCCACGCCGAACCGCGCGCACGTGCGGATCAAGCCCTGCTCCAGGCGGCGCACGTAGTCGACGACGTCGATCGGATCGGCCAGCCCGAGGATCGGATAGCCCACGATCTGCCCCGGACCGTGCCACGTGATCTTGCCGCCGCGGTCCACGTCGATCACCGGCGTCCCGTCCTGCGGGCGGTCCTCCGGCTGGGTGCGCTTCCCGGCGGTGTACACCGACGGGTGCTCCAACAGCAGCAACGTGTCCGGCCCGGCGCCGTCAGCGCGGCTCGTGGCCAGTTCCCGCTGGAGGTCCCAAGCGTCCAGGTAGTCGATTCTTCCCAGTTCACGCACGTCGACCGGATCGGTCGAGGCGCGACAAGACATCTCCGCACGACTCACGCCGTCAGGTTACGCCCGGGGTCGGTACCCACTTGTTCTGCGTAGGGGTCGGGTGGCGGAACCTCAGCGTCCTTCTCGCTGCGGGATCTTTTTCCCTAGTGGCTCCGCCACGAGGGAAAAAGCCGTCCTCGCGAGAAGGACGCTGAGAACCCGCGGGTGGTCGGCTTTGGGACGTGGGCTATGTGCTTCGCACATACAGGCACGGCTACGCCGCAAGGCAGGCTTGCTTCGCCGCCCAAGGCACGGCTTCGCCGCAATGCACGGGGTTCGGTTGGGAGGGGCGGTGTTCGGCCGCAAGGCACGGCTTCGCCGTGGGGTCGGGGTCAGCCTGTGATGGGGGTCAGGGCTGCGTCGAGGGTGGGGTGGGCGAAGGGGTAGCCGTGCTCGTCGAGTTGGTGGGGGAGAGCGCGTTGGCCTGCTAGCAGGGCCTCGTCGGCTACCTGGCCCAGGGCGGTGCGCAGGACGAACTCGGGGACCGTCCACGGCGCGGGGCGTCCTAGGGCGGCGCCCAGTTCGCGGGTGAACTCGGCGTTCGTCACCGGTGCCGGGCCGGTCAGGTTCACCGGCCCCGACACGTCCTCGTGCTCCACCAGGAAGCGCAGCGCGCCCACCGCGTCGTCCAGCGAGATCCACGGCATGTACTGCGCGCCGTCGCCGAGCTTGGCTCCCAGCAGCACCGAGAACAGCGGTTTGAGCCTGCCGATGAGACCGCCCGCGGGCGCGATCACCAGGCCGGTGCGCGACAGCACCACCCGAGCTCCCGCACCCACCGCAGGGCTGGTCGCGGCCTCCCACTGGCGGCACAGGTCCGCCAGGAAACCGGAGCCCGGCGGCGACGACTCGGTCACCGGCAGCTCACCGGTGTCGCCGTAGAAGCCGACCGCCGACCCGTTGACCAGCGTCGGCACGCCGTGCCGGGCCACCGCCTCGGCCAGCAGCGCGGTCGGCCCCACCCGCGAGGACACCAGCAGCTCCTTGCGCTCGGTGCTCCAGCGGCGGTCCGCCAATCCGGCGCCGCACAGGTTCACCACCGCATCCGCACCGGCCAGCGCCTCCTCGTCGAGCAGGTCCTCGGCCGGGTCCCAGCCGTGCTCGTCGGGTGCCTCCGGGCGCCGCCGCACCAACCGCCGCACCTCGTGCTCGCCCTGCCGCAACGCGGCCACGAGACTCGTGCCGATCAACCCGGACGAACCGGCGACAACCACGCGCATGCCCCGATCGTCCCGCAATGATCTTCCGCGCGCGACAGGTTTCCCGGCACCGGCGCCGCCCGGACAGCACGAAGGGCCGCCCACCCGCAGGTGAGCGGCCCTTCGCGGGAAATGTCACATCCGGTGCGTCACAGGCCCAGGTCGGCCTCGAACGCGCCGTCCTCCAGCCGCTGCTTGAGCGTGCTCAAGAACCGCGCCGCGTCCGCACCGTCGACCAGCCGGTGGTCGTAGGACAGCGCCAGGTACACCATCGAGCGGATCGCGATGGTGTCGCCGCCGTTGTCGTCCGAGACCACCACGGGGCGCTTCACGACGGTCCCCGTGCCCAGCATGCCCACCTGCGGGGGGTTCAGGATCGGGGTGTCGAACAGCGCGCCGCGGCTGCCGGTGTTGGTGATCGTGAACGTGCCACCGGAGAGCTCGTCGGGCTTGAGCTTGTTGTTCCGGGTGCGCTCGGCCACGTCGGAGATCTTGCGGGCCAGCCCGCCGAGGTTGAGGTCCCCGGCGTCGTGGATCACCGGCGAGACCAGCCCGCGCGGCGTGTCCACGGCGACCGACAGGTGCTCGGCCGCGTGGTAGGTGATCTCCTTGGTCTCCTCGTTGACCGAGGCGTTGACCTTCGGGTGCAGCTTGAGCGCCTCGGTCGCGGCCTTCGCGAAGAAGGGCAGGAAGGACAGCTTCACGCCCTCCGCGGCCTCGAAGGTGCCCTTCGCCTGCTGGCGCAGCTTGGCGATGCGGGTCACGTCGACCTCGATCACCGTGGTCAGCTGCGCCGCGGTCTGCAGCGACTCGACCATGCGGCGGGCCAGCAGCTGGCGCAGGCGGGACATCTTCTGCGTCGTGCCGCGCAGCGCGTCCGCCTCGTCCGACTGCTCGACCTGCCGGGCCGGAGCGCTGGACTTCGCCGCGGCCGGAGCCGCCGGGGCGGCGGGCCGCGACTTCGCGGCGTCCACGGCGGCCTGCACGTCCTGCTTGCGGATGCGGCCGCCGACGCCGCTGCCCTGGACCTGGGACAGGTCGATGCCGTGCTGGTTGGCCAGCTTGCGCACCAGCGGCGTCACGTACGGGGTGCTCCCGGACGGGGTGCTCCCGGACGGGGCCGACGACGCGGGCTGCGCGGGCTGCGCGGGCTGCGCGGGCTCGGCGGGCTTCGCCGGGGCCGGCGCGGCCGGCGCGGCCGGAGCTGCGGGCTGGGCCGCGGCGGCCGGTTCCGGCGTCGGCTCGGGAGCCGGAGCGGCAGGGGCGGGTTCCGGCGCGGGCTGCGCCGGGGCCGCCGGTGCGGCGCCCTGCTCGCCGACGACGGCCAGCTTGCCGCCGACCTCGACGGTGTCGTCCTCGTTCGCGGCGATCTCCAGCAGCGTGCCCGCCACCGGCGAGGGGATCTCGGTGTCGACCTTGTCGGTGGAGACCTCCAGCAGGGGTTCGTCGACCTCGACGGTGTCGCCGACCTGCTTGAGCCACCGGGTGATCGTGCCCTCGCTGACGCTCTCGCCCAGCGCGGGCATCGGCACCTCGGTGCCCTGCGCCGAACCGCCGGAAGCGGGAGCCGCGGGCTGCTCGGCGGCCGGTGCCTCCTGGGCCGGAGCCGCCGGAGCGGACTCCTGCGCGGGTGCGGGCTCCGCGGCGGGCGCTTCCTGCGCGGGTGCGGCGGACCCGCCGTCGGCGCTGTCACCGATGACGGCGAGCTCGCCGCCGATCTCCACCGTGTCGTCCTCCTCGGCGACGATGCGCTGCAGCACACCGGCGGCCGGGGACGGGATCTCGGTGTCGACCTTGTCGGTGGAGACCTCCAGCAGGGGTTCGTCGACCTCGACGGTGTCGCCGACCTGCTTGAGCCACCGGGTGATCGTGCCCTCGCTGACGCTTTCGCCTAGCGCGGGCATCTGGACGGAGAAGGACATCGGTCGCTGACTCCTCGTGCGGTGTGGCGGGGTGCTGTGCTGGTGCGGGTTGCGGACCGGGGCAGGTCAGCCGTGGACGTGCAACGGCTTGCCCGCCAGGGCGAGGTGCGCCTCGCCGAGGGCCTCGGTCTGCGTGGGGTGGGCGTGCACCAGCGGTGCCACGTCCTCCGGCAGCGCTTCCCAGTTGTAGATCAACTGGGCTTCGCCGATGAGCTCGCCGACCCGGTCGCCGACCAGGTGCAGGCCGAGCACCGGCCCGTCGGTGGCGCGGACCAGCTTCACCGCGCCCGCCGTCTTGAGGATCTGGCTCTTGCCGTTGCCCGCGAGGTCGTAGGTGAAGGTCTGCACCGAGCCGTACTGGTCCTTCGCGGCGCTCTCGGTCAGGCCCACCGAGGCGACCTCGGGGTGGCTGTAGGTGACGCGCGGGATGCCGGCCTCATCGATGGCCTGCGGGTTCTGGCCCGCGATCTCCTCGGCGATGAACACGCCCTGCTGGAAACCGCGGTGCGCCAGCTGCAGACCGGGCACGATGTCGCCGACCGCGTAGACGCCGGGGAGGCTGGTGCGCAGGCGGTCGTCGGTGACGACGAAACCGCGCTCCAGCTTGATGCCCGCTTCCTCGTAGCCGTGGCCCGCGGTGTTCGGTCCGCGGCCGACGGCCACCAGCAGCAGGTCCGCGTCGAGCTGGTCGCCGTTCTCTAGGCTCACCGAGACACCGGAGTCGGTCTGGGTGGCGCCGGTGAACTTCACGCCGGTCTTGAACTTGATGCCGCGCTTGCGGAACGCGCGCTCCAGCTGCTTGGAGGCGAACTCGTCCTCGTTGGGCACCAGGTGCGGGAGGGCTTCGACGATGCTGACCTCGGCGCCGAAGGAGCGCCACACGCTGGCGAACTCCACGCCGATCACGCCGCCGCCGAGCACCACGACCTTCTCCGGCACGTAGTCCAGGTTCAGCGCCTGCTCGCTGGCGATGATCCGGCCGCCGAGCTCCAGGCCCGGCAGCGACTTGGAGTACGAACCGGTGGCCAGCACGATGTTCTTGCCGGTGTAGCGGGTGCCGTCGACCTCGACGGTGTTCGCGTCGACCAGGGTGCCCGCGCCTTCGACCAGCGTCACCTTGTGCGCCTTGGCCAGGCCCTGCAGGCCCTTGTAGAGCTTGCCGACGACACCGTCCTTGTAGGAGTTCACCCCCGCGATGTCGATGCCCTCCAGGGAGGTCTTGACACCGAACTGATCGCCGTCGCGCGCGGAGTCGGCGATCTCCGCGGCGTGCAGCAAAGCCTTGGTGGGAATGCACCCGCGGTGCAGGCAAGTCCCCCCGAGCTTGTCCTTTTCAATGAGGACGACGGACAGGCCCAGCTCAGCCGCGCGGAAAGCGCAGGCGTAGCCGCCCGAACCGCCGCCGAGAATGACCAGATCGGCGGACGTGTCGGTCACTTCGCACTCCTCGACAGCCATCGTTGAATCGCTGAGGTGTCGCCGTCCCGGCTGTCGCGCGAGGCACGGAACACCTGGCAGCCATCTTGTCACCACCCGAAGGGACGACGCGACGTGGGCTCGTTCTGATCGCGTGAACGTGCGCGAGACCACTGAATCGTTTTTTACGATTCTCAGCTTCGTCACAGGCGCCCGGTGGCATCATCGCGAACGGGAGCACTGGTTTTCGAAGGCGTTCCGAGTGCCGGCGGTGCCAGGGGTGAATCGAATCCGAAGCCGCCGGGCTTCCAGGTTCGGGGAGGCGAATGCTGTGGGTCTGTTCGATCGTTTCCGCCGCAGGCGGGGCACCGGCCGCCCCGCGGATTCCCGAGATTCCGATCACTTGCGGGCCTGGGCCCAGCAGCGCCACGGCGTGGAAGCGTTCGTCGAACCCCGAACCACGGTCACCGAGACCACGGTCCTGCTGGTCGCTCACGACGGCGAGTGGACCCGGCGCCGGGTGAACGGGCCCGAGGCGGCGTTCCGCTTCGCCCGCAAGCACGGGCTGCCCTGCTACGAGGTCGCGAAGCTCGGCTACCCGCAGCGGATGCGCGACTACCAGGCCCGCCAGCGGGTCTTACGGGACCGGGAGCGGCGCCGCGACCTGGGCTAGTTCGCGACGCGGGTGGACGGGGCCAGGCGCACCGGGAAGTTCACCGACTTCGAGATGTAGCAGAGCTCGTGGGCCCGTTCGTGCAACGCTTCCGCGACGTCCACGCTGGCCAGGTCCTCGACGGTCACCTCGGGGCTGAGCACGACTTCGCGGAACCGGCCGGAGCCGTCGGCGTTCTCCGCGAGCACCCCCTGCGCCCGGTCGTGGTAGCCGATCACCACCACGCCGTGGTCCGCCGCCAAGTGCAGGAACCACAGCATGTGGCACTGCGACAGCGAGGCGATCAGCATCTCCTCCGGGTTGTACCGGTCGGAGTCGCCGAGGAACGCGGGGTCCGCGGACGCCTCGATGGGGTTCTTGCCCTCCGCGCGCACCTCGTGGGTCCGCTCGTAGCTGTGGTAGCTGCTGGTGCCCGCGCCGGTGTTGCCGGTCCACACCACTTCGACCGCGAAACCGTGGCTCGCCGGCGCGGGTGGGGTCGGCTGCCGCTCGATGGAGTCGCTCACCACCCCATCCTGGCATCGCGGGTGCGGCCAGTGGTGATCCCTTTGAGATGCGCCTCACAAAGCGGATCCGGCGGGGTCGCGACGCGCGGGAGGCCCGCCGAGCGCACTCGACGGGCCTCCGGGCAGAGCACGGGCTCGGCGTCAGCCGTTCTCGGCGATGTCGGCGAGCACGGCCGCGATGGTGCGCACCGGGACGCCGGTGCCGCCCTTCGAGGTGTAGCCCCACGGCGAGTTCGTGTTGTACGCCGGACCGGCCACGTCGATGTGCGCCCACGGCAGGCCCTCGGCGACGAACTCCTTCAGGAACAGCCCCGCCGAGAGCATGCCGCCCCAGCGGTGCCCGGCGACGTTGGCCAGGTCGGCGAGCTTCGAGTCCAGGTCGCCGCGCAGCTCCTCGGGCAGCGGCATCGGCCAGGCGCCCTCACCGGTGGCCTGCGAGAGCTTCGCGACCCGGTCGCGGAAGTCCTCGTCGCCCATCACCGCGGGCGTGCGCTTGCCCAGCGCCACGACCTGCGCGCCGGTGAGCGTGGACGTCTCGATCAGGTAGTCCGGCTCGTCCTCGGCGGCCCGCACGATGGCGTCCGCGAGGATCAGGCGGCCTTCGGCGTCGGTGTTGAGGATCTCGACGGTCTTGCCGCCGTACATGCTCAGCACGTCGCCCGGCCGGTAGGCGGTGCCGGAGGGCATGTTCTCCACCATCGGCACCGTGGCGGTCACGTCCAGCGGGTAGTTCAGCTTCGCGACCAGCACCATCGTCGCGATCACGGCGGCGGCGCCGGACATGTCCGAGGTCATCTCGTCCATGGAGGCCGCGGGCTTGAGCGAGATGCCGCCGGTGTCGAAGGTGACGCCCTTGCCGACCAACGCGACCTTCTTCGCGGCCTTCGGGCCCTTGTGCCGCAGCCGGACCAGGCGCGGCGGGCGGCTCGAACCGGCGCCGACGCCGAGGATGCCGCCGAAGCCGCCCTTGCGCAGCGCCGCCTCGTCGAGCACCTCGACCTCCAGCCCGGCGGAGCGGCCGAGCTCGCTCGCGCGTTCGGCGAACGAGGCGGGGAACAGGTCGTTCGGCGGGGTGTTGATCAGGTCGCGGGCGATGGTGACGGACTCGCCGATCGCGGTGCCGCCCTTGAGCGCGTGCTTGGCCGCGTCGTCCTTCGCGTCCGGCACGATCAGGTCGACCTGGCCGACCGGGTCGTCGCCGGGCTCGGACTTGTACTTGCGGAACGAGTAGGCGCCCAGCACGGTGCCCTGCACGGTCGCGGCGAGGTCCAGCGCGCCCAGCGTGGTCGCGGCGTGGCCGATGCCGCTGAGGGCGCGGGCCGCGGAGCCCGCGGCGCGGCGCACCTGCTCGCCGGTGGGGGCGTCGCCGGTGATCTTGCCGAGGCCGACGGCCAGCAGCACGTCCGCGCGCAGCCCGCTCGCGGGCAGCTTGACGACCTCTTCGGCCTTGCCGGTGGCGCCGAGCGTCGCGAGCACCTTCGCCAGATCACCGTCGAAGGCCGCGGCCACCTCCTCGCCGCCGGGCGCGATCTCCGGACCGTCGGCACCGGAGACGGTGCCGATGACCAGGACGTCCGCGGTCAGCTTCGCGGCCTTGGTGTCGGTGAGGGCGAGTTTCGGCGTGCTCACGTGTGTTCCTCCGGGCGAATCGCCGTCGATGGTGGGCGTGGAACGCGGGGACCGGGTCCCCGGCGGGCTTGACCTGGTCGGAGGCCTTCCCGCGCCCGCCACTCTAGAAGCAGCGGGCCGAGGTGGATCTGCGAGGCGGTCCGGGGCTCGCGCACCGGACGCGCCGTTGTGCACCGAGCTTAGCCCCGCGTTGATCAGTGCTCGGGCCGCTCGGCCTCCGACTTCCCCCGATGTGCTCAAGTCGGGGCGGTCCCCGCGGCCGGGCGGGAGCCGTGACCAGCCGTGCTCGGACTCGCCCGGAAGAACGTCACCCGGCCCGGAGGCGTTTTTGTGGCGGAGTCGATGACCAGGCTGAACGCACGCACGACCGCGCACGCGCGGGCACTCTCCGGAACGAGATCACCACATGGCGTGGCACGATCGACGAAGGCCGGAGGGCCGTGCGACCGCTGAGCCGCCGAAGCCCGCCGGACCCGATGCGTAGGCTGTGCCCCCGCAGGCCGGGGTGCGCCGAGGCCGCGCGGCACCGGGATCGGAGCCGCCGAACGGGTGCGCCCGGCCGATGTCGACCGGCGGACGGCCGCCGGCGGAAACGGCGTTCTGCGAGGGTGGTCGGGTGGCGCAACAGGTCGCGGAACAAGCGGCGAGCTCACCGGCGGAGTCCGTCGGCGGGGGTCGGGCCCGGCGCTCGATCGGCTCGGCGCTGCCGCTCGCGCTGGGCGGCATGCTCGGCGCGGGCCTGTTCGTCGGCATCGCGCCCGCCGCGCTCGCCGCCGGGCCGCTGCTGCTGCTCGCGGTGCCGCTGGTGCTGGTCGCGGTGGCCTGCAGCGCGCTCGCCTCGGCGCACCAGTCCGCGAGCTACCGGGGCCCCGGCGCCGGATACGCGTGCATCCGCGCGCGGCTGGGCGTGCTGCCCGCGCGGTTCGGAGCCGCCACCGCGCTGGCGGGCCAGGTCGCGGCGCTGGCGGCGATCGCCAGGGTGATCGCCGAGCACGCGATGCCCGCCGCGCCACCGGTCATCTCCTCGGCGATCGTGCTGCTCGTCGTGCTGGCCGCGACCGCGGGACTGCGGATCCGCGGCGCCGCCGCCTGGGTCTGGCTGCTGCTCACGCTGGCCGTGGTGGGTCTGGTGATCGCGGTGTGCTTCGCGATCGAGCCGCCCGAATCCCCGCCGATGGGCGCCGCGCAGGAGGACGGCGCCATCGGGATCACCGGTGCCGCGGGAGTGCTGTTCTTCGGCTTCCTCGGCTTCGAACGGCTCACCGCCCCGGCCGAGGAACGGGACCGGCACCGGGGCGTGATCGTGAAGTGGGGCGTCATCGCCTCCCTGGTCGTCACCGGCGTCGTGGTGTCGCTGCTGGCCTGGGCGCTGCTGCACCAGCTCGGCCCGGCGCGGCTGGCACTTTCCGGGCAGCCGCTGCTCGACGCGCTCGACGCCGCGGCCGGGGGCCGGCTGCGGCCGATGGTCGGCACCGCCGTGGGGCTCGCGCTGTTCCCGGTGCTGCTGGGCGTCCTGGAGTCGTTGCGCTCCACCGCGCTGGCGGTGCAGCGCGATCAGGACCTGCCCGCCGCGCTGGGCCGCGAGAGCCGCGCCGGGACGCCGTACCTGCTGGACCTGTGCGCGGGCGTCGCCGCGGCCGCGGTGGCCCTGCTGGTGCCGCCGGTGCCCGCGATGGCGTTCGCCTCGTGCTGCCTGCTCGTGCACCACGCGCTGGCCAACGCCGCCGCGCGGGTGCTGCTCGCCGACGACCAGGTGTGGCGGATGCGTTCCGCCTGCCTGGGCATGGGATTGGCGGTGATCCTGGCCATGAGCATGCCCGTTCATGCGATGCTCGGAACGCTCGTGGTGGTCATCGCCGGTCCGTTGCTCGCGGGCCTGGTCTCTCGGCGCTGGAGTTGAGGTCGGCATGCTCGAAAGCGGTCCGGAACGTGGTGCACGGCTCGGCGCGGCCCCGGGGGAGTGGGCGCCCGGATCGGACATCCTCTACCGGTTCTGGCGGCTCGACGGATCGTTGGGCACCGTGCACCCGGCGCGCGTGGTCAGCGACGCCCCGGACCGGGTGCTGTGCTGGGTGCTGCCGGGCACGCCGATCCGCATCACCACGTCGCCGGACGGCCGCAAACCCCGCGAGCTCCCGCTGCACGAGCGGTTCTCCGGCGTCCGGGTGCCCGCGCTGTCGGTCTGGCACACCACCGCCACGCTGCGGCTCGTGTTCGCCGAGCACTGGTCGTCGGTGTGGTGGTTCTTCGAGGCCGACGGCACGTTCCGCAACTGGTACGTGAACCTCGAGGTGCCGCTCGGCCGCGACGAGACCGGCGTGAACCGCGTCGACGGCGTGCTGGACCTGGAGGTCTTCCCCGGCGGCGAGTGGGCCTGGAAGGACGAGGACGAGCTGAGCTCGGCGCTCACCGCGGGCCGCATCGACCAGGCGCGGCTGAGCCGGTTGCGCGCGGAGGGCGAGCGGATGGCGCACCTCGCCGAACGCGGCAGGTTCCCGTTCGACGGCACCTACTGCGACGCCCGCCCGGACCCCGCCTGGCCGCTGCCCTCGTTGCCCGAGGACCTGGTGTCCTGACCTGCCGAGGGCCGCTGAGCCACGGGCTCGCGGCGCGCTCGGATCAGAGGGCCAGGAAGAAGAACAGGCCGAACACCGCCGCGAGGGCCGCGATGCCGCCCACCTGGCCGCCGCGCAGGTCCTTCGGGAACAGCGTCTTGTGCTTGCCGTACCACCAGAAACCCCACCAGGCGACACCGGCGGCACCGAGAATCCCGCCGAACACGCCCAGCCAGGCGTAGCCCCACATGACGAGCAGTCCGCCGCCCAACGGCATCAGCAGGCCCAGTGCGGCGGCCAGCGTGTCCTGCTGGACCGTCGTCGGCCCGCTCACGGGCAGGTTCTCCGGGTGAGTCATGTGTCCATCATAGAGCGACGCCGCGATCATCAGGTACGGCTTCGCCCGCTTCGTAGCGGGACCGGTACGAATGCCGTCGCTGAGCCCGGAAAACTAGGAGGACCGACCACTGGTATACCGGTTTCCACTGTTCTGAGCCGCGCGATACGGTACCGGCATGACAGAAGAACTCTCGTTCTCCCGGTTCCCCAGTTCGCATCCCGCCACCGAGGCGCACCGCGCGGACGTACTGGCGAATCCCGGTTTCGGGAAGTTCTTCACCGATCACATGGCGACCGTGCGGTTCTCCGCGGAGCGCGGTTGGTACGACGCGAAGATCGAGGCGTACCACTCGCTCGAACTCGACCCCGCCACGACGGTGCTGCACTACGCGCAGGCGATCTTCGAGGGCTTGAAGGCCTACCGGCAGCCCGACGGAGCCATCGCGGCGTTCCGCCCGGAGCAGAACGCGCAGCGCTTCCAGCGCTCGGCGCGGCGCATCGCGATGCCGGAACTGCCCGAGCAGGTGTTCCTCGACTCGCTGCGCGACCTGATCGACGTCGACCGCGCGTGGGTGCCGGAGGCCGGGGAGAGCTCGCTGTACCTGCGGCCGTTCATGATCTCCACCGAGGTCAGCCTCGGCGTGAACCGCCCGGCGAACGAGTACCTGTACTCGGTGATCGCCTCGCCCGCGGGCTCGTACTTCTCCGGCGGCGTCAAGCCGGTCACGGTGTGGCTCGGCCACGAGTACGTGCGGGCCGCACCCGGCGGCACCGGCGCGGCCAAGTTCGCGGGCAACTACGCGGCCTCGTTCGTCGCGCAGGCCCAGGCCGTGGAGAACGGCTGCGACCAGGTGGTGTGGCTGGACGCGGTGGAGCGCCGCGCGGTCGAGGAGATGGGCGGGATGAACCTGTTCTTCGTCTTCGGCTCCGGTTCCGACGCGCGCCTGGTCACGCCGGAGCTGTCCGGCAGCCTGCTGCCCGGCGTCACCCGCTCCTCGGTGCTCCAGCTGGGCGCGGACCTGGGATTGACCGTGGAGGAGCGCCGGATCACCACCGACGAGTGGGAGAAGCGCGCCCGCTCCGGTGAGCTCACCGAGGTGTTCGCCTGCGGCACCGCCGCCGTGATCACCCCCGTCGGACACGTGAAGCACCAGGACGGCGAGTTCGGCATCGCCGACGGCCAGGCCGGCGAGGTGACGATGCGGCTGCGCGACCGGCTCACCGCCATCCAGCAGGGCACCGCCGCCGACGAGCACGGCTGGATGGTCCCGCTGGCCTGACGTCCCGCTTCCGACGACACCCTCTCCGCAGGTCGGGGAGGGTGTCGTTGCTTTCGGCCCGAGTGGCCGTCGGTGCCCCGGAGTAGCTTCCAGGTGACTCGCATCACCACATGGGGGAGACGGACATGTCGAACCACGTTCTGCTCTTGATCGGCACTCGCAAGGGGCTGTGGCTGGCGCACCGCCGCGGCGGCGCGGACTGGGAGGTCACCGGACCGCACCTGCCGATGGCCGAGATCTACGCCGTCGCCGTGGACACGCGGAGCGCGCCGCGGCTGCTCGTCGGCGCCTCCAGCACGCACTTCGGACCCAGCGTCGTGACCAGCGACGACCTCGGCGCCACCTGGCAGGAGCCGGAGGCGGCGCCGATCGCGTTCCCCGACGGCACCGGGGCCGCCCTGGAACGGGTGTGGCAGCTCGCGCCGGGACCGGTGGACCAGCCCGACGTGGTCTACGCGGGGACGGAGCCGTCGGCGCTGTTCCGGTCGGAGGACCGCGGCCGGACGTTCGAGCTGGTGCGCGGCCTGTGGGACCACCCGCACCGCGAGCACTGGACACCGGGTTTCGGGGGGATGGCGGTGCACACCGTGCTGCCGCACCCGCACGACCGCGAGCGCGCGGTGGTGGCGATGTCCGCGGGCGGCGTCTACCGGACGGCCGACGGCGGTCGCAGCTGGCAGGCGAGCAACACCGGCATCAAGGCCTACTTCTACCCGGACCAGTACCCGGAGTTCGGCCAGTGCGTGCACAAGATCGCCCGGCACCCGGCGAAGCCGGAGCGGTTCTTCCTGCAGAACCACCACGGCGTCTACCGCAGCGACGACGACGCGGCGACCTGGCAGTCCATCGCCGACGGCCTGCCCAGCGACTTCGGCTTCCCGATCGTCACGCACCCGCACCGCCCCGACGTCGTGTACGGGTTCCCGCTGACCGCCGACACGACGCGCTACCCGCCGGACGGGCGGTGCCGCGTCTACCGCAGCGAGGACGCGGGGGAGTCGTGGACGGCGCTGTCGCGGGGGTTGCCGGACCGGTTCTGGTCGGCGGTGATGCGCGACGCGCTGTGCGTGGACGACGCGGATCCGGCCGGGGTGTACTTCGGCTCCCGCAGCGGCGAGGTGTACGCGGGCAGCGGTGACGGCGACGACTGGCGGCAGGTCGCGAGCCACCTGCCCGACGTGCTGTCGCTGCGCGCGGCGGTCGTGTGAGGTGGTGGTGGCGATGCGGGTGACGGTGTTGCTGCCGCGGCTGCTGCGCGAGCACGCGGACGGCGCGCAGCGGTTGGAGATCGAGGTGCAGGACGCCACGCTCGGGGGCGTGCTCGACGTGCTGGGCCGGCGGCATCCCGGTTTGGAACGGCGGCTGCGGGACGAGAGCCGCGCCTTGCGGCGCTACGTCAACTTCTACTTGGACGACGCGGAATGCCGGTCGCTCGACGGTGCCGCGTCGCGGGTGCGGGAGGGCACGGAGATCAGGATCATCCCGTCGATCGCCGGAGGGTGAGGAGTCGTTCCTGGACGGGTGGAGCGCGGTCGCCTCGCTGCTGGATTTCTCCGGAAAGAACCGGCGTCTTCGATTCGGCTTTCAGATGAGCTGCGCTCCTCGTCCGAGCCGCTGAGGGTCCGCTACTCGACCCCTGGCCAAGATCAAAGGCGGATTCCGCGGACCCCGCTGCGCAGGTGGTCACCGTTCGACGGTTTTCGCCGCCGACAGGACGACCGCTTCAGCCGAGGACCGACACCGCGAGCACGAGGGTGGTGGTGAGCTCGGTGGCGGCGCCGAGGACGTCGCCGGTGACGCCGCCGAACCGCCGCCGCACGTGCGCGGTGAACACCAGCAGGAACGCGCCCGCCAGCAGCACCGCCACCGGTCCGAGCCACCACGCGCCGGGCAGCGCGAACGCGCACCCCACCAGCAGCACGACCCACCACGCGGCCACCACCCACCACGGCTGGGTGCCCGCGACCAGCGAGCCCATGCCTTCCGGGCGGGCGGCGGGCAGCCCGCGTCGGCAGCAGAACACGAACGCGGCCCGGCCCACCGCGCAGGCCGCGACCGCCGCGAACCACTGCCCGGACGCCGCGAGTTCCGCGAGCGCGCTCGCCTGGACCCCGACGACGACGATCAGCGCGACCACCGCGAACGGGCCCGCGCCGCCGTCGCGCATCACCGACAGCGCCCGCTCCGGCGGTCCGTAGCAACCGAGGCCGTCGACGGTGTCGGCGAGCCCGTCCACGTGCATGCCCCGGGTGACCAGCGCCCACGCCGCCACGGTGAGCAGCCCGGCGAGCAGGCCGGGGGCGCCGAGCGCGGTCAGCGCCCACAGCAGGGCCGCGCCGAACGCGCCGAGCAGCGCGCCCACCAGCGGTGCCAACGCGATCGCCTGGCGGCAGGCGCGGGCGTCGACCTCGCGGGCGGGAAGGGGCAGCACCGTCAGCCAGGACAGCGCCAGCAGCAGACCGTTCACCGCGAGCCCGCCGAGCCGCCGAGCGCGTGCACCGTCACAGCTCTTGCTCGCCCGCGTCCGGGCCGGTGGCTTCGGCGGAGGTCGGGCCGCCGACCCCGGCTTCGCCGAACGTGGCCATCTCGGCGAGCACGTGCACCGCGGCCGACAGCACCGGCAGCGCGGTCAAGGCGCCGGACCCCTCGCCGAGCCGCAGCTCCAGGTCGAGGATCGGGCTCAGGTCGAGGTGTTCGAGCACCAGCGCGCCACCCGGCTCCGCCGAGCGGTGCCCGGCCAGCCACCACTGCCGCGCGCCGGGCGTGAGCTCCTCGGCGACCATCGCCGCCGCACCGACGACGACGCCGTCCAGCAGCACCGGGGTGCGCCGCACCGCGGCCTGCGCGAGGAACCCGGCCAGCGCGGCGATGTCCGCGCCACCGGACGTGCGCAGCAGCGCCACCGGGTCGTTGAGGACCGGCCGGGCGCGGCGCAGCGCGTCGCGGATCGCGGCGGTCTTGCGCATCCACGCGTTGTCGTCGATGCCGGTGCCGCGCCCCACGACGGCGACCGGTTCGATGCCGGTGAGCGCGGCGATGAGCACGGCCGCGGGCGTCGTGTTGCCGATGCCCATGTCTCCGGCGATGAGCAGGTCCGCGCCGGAGTCGATCTCCTCGTCGGCGGTGTCGCGGCCCGCTTCGATCGCGGCCCGCACCTGGTCCTCGGTGAGCGCGTCCTCGCGGTCGATCGCGCCGGAGCCGCGGCGGACCTTGCGGGCGGCGACGACCTGCGGCGTCTCCGCGTTCACCGCCATGTCCAGCACCCGCACCGTGGCCCCGTTCGCGCGGGCCAGCGCGTTCACCGCGGCGCCGCCGTCGAGGAAGTTGCGCACCATCTGGCCGGTGACCTCGCTGGGGTAGGCCGACACGCCGTGCTCGGCGACCCCGTGGTCCCCGGCGAAGATCACCACGCGGGGACGGGTGAACGCGCGCGGCGGGCAGGTGCCCTGGCGGCTCGCGACCCACACGCCGAGCTCCTCCAGCCGCCCCAGGGAGCCGGCCGGTTTGGTGAGCTGCTCCTGCCGGGCCACCGCCTGCCGCCGCGCCTGGTCGTCCGGGGACTGCACGGCGCCGAACCGGATCGGGGTGTTCTCGGGTGCGGTGGACAAGGGTTACCTCCGTGGTCGGTGCGGGCGCGGGCAGGGGGTCAGCGCAACCGCAGCGGGACACCGGCGACGAGCAGCAGCACTTCGTCGCAGCGTTCGGCGAGCCGCGCGTTGAGCTCGCCGAGCCGGTCGCGGAAAAGTCTTCCAGACCTGGTCGCGGGCACGATGCCGAGTCCGACCTCGGCCGAGACCAGCACCAGCCGGGCAGCGCAGGCGGCGGTGGCGTCGGCGAGCGCGGCGCAGTGCGCGTCGACCTGCCGCAGCGCCGCCGGGTCGCGCTCCCAGGCGCCCGCGTCGTCGAGCGCGCCGGTGAGCCAGGTCGCCAGGTCGTCCACCAGCAGCGTCGGCCCGTCCGGGGACGCCCCGCGCAGCGCGGTGATCAACGAGTCGGGGGCCGCCGCCTCGACGGTGGTCCAGTGCGCGGGCCTGCGGGCGACGTGCGCGGCGATGCGCTCGGTCCACTCGGCGTCGGCCGGGTCGCGGCGGGAGGTCGCGACGTAGCTGACGGACTCGTCCGCGTCGACGAGACCTTCGGCGTGCGCGGACTTCCCGGACCGGGCACCACCGAGCACCAGCGTGCGCGCGGGGGTGGACGCGGACACCGGGGACCTCCTGCGTTCGGGTGAGCGGCTGGTCGAACCGTACCCGTCCCCGATCACCCGCGGAGGTCCTCGGCGGGTGATCCGGGGGACAGCTCACGACGCCGGTGCGGTCAGTGCGACCGGGTCCGGCGCGGATCGCTGGTGACGAGCTCGCCGAGCACGTCGTCGATGCGGTCCAGCACGTCCTCGCCGAGCTCCACGCCGGAGGCGGCGGCGTTGTCGGCGACCTGCTCCGGCCGGGACGCGCCGATGATCGCCGCCGAGACGTTCGGGTTCTGCAGCACCCACGCCACGGCGAGCTGGGCGGTGGACAACCCCAGGTCGCTCGCGATCGGCTTGAGCCGCTGCACCGCGCCCAGCACGTCGTCGCGCATCCACCGGGAGATCATCGAGGAACCGCCGCCCTCGTCGGTCGCCCGCGAACCGGCGGGCGGCTGCTCGCCCGGCAGGTACTTGCCGGTCAGCACACCCTGGGCGATCGGGGAGAAGACGATCTGGCCGATGCCCTCCCGTTCGCTGGCGGGCACCACCTGGGACTCGATGACGCGCCACAGCATCGAGTACTCCGGCTGGTTCGAGATCAGCGGCACCGACAGCTCGCGTGCCAGTTCGGCGCCGCGGGTGAGCTGCTCGGCGGTCCACTCGGAGACGCCGATGTAGAGCGCTTTGCCCTGCCGGACCAGGTCCGCGAACGCGCTCATCGTCTCCTCCAGCGGCACCGTGGGGTCGAACCGGTGCGCCTGGTAGAGGTCGACGTAGTCGGTCTGCAGCCGGGTCAGCGAGGCGTTGCAGGACTCGATGACGTGCTTGCGCCCCAGGCCGCGATCGTTCGGCCCGTCGCCGGTGGGGAAGTAGACCTTGGTGAAGATCTCCAGGCCTTCCCGCCGCTGCCCGGACAGCGCCCGCCCGAGCACCGACTCGGCCCTGGTCTGCGCGTACACGTCGGCGGTGTCGAAGGTGGTGATGCCCGCGTCGAGCGCGGCACGCACGCAGGCGCGCGCGGCGTCCTCCTCGACCTGGGAACCGTGCGTCAGCCAGTTGCCGTAGGCGATCTCACTGATGGACAGGCCACTGCTGCCGAGCCGTCGAAACTCCATGCCGGAATCCTAGGGGGATTCGGCCGTGCGGAGCGGGTGGCGGAACCGCACCCGCCCGTCTTCGCCCTCCGCCTTCCAGCTGAGCGGCGCCCTTGATCGTTTGTCCTGTCAGCGGCGGAGCCGCTGAGCAGTGACCAGCTTGAGCAAGACGACCATCGGCGGGTTCTCAGCGGTTTCCTCGTGAGGACAGCGATTTCGCTGTGCAGGGGTGCTACATGAGAAATCGATCCCGCAGCGAGGAAGCCGCTGAGGTTCCGCTAAGCGACGGCTACTCAAGCCAAGCTCAAAAACAGCCTTGGTCAGCCGATCTTGTGGAAGTCCTTCGGGGTGAGGCGGGGGCGCGGGACGCGCAGGCGGCGGAGCTGCATCGCGCGGGTGAAGGCGTACCAGCCCAGCGACAGCGGGCGGTCGGTCGCGTCCGGGAACTTCGCGCGCACCCGCTTGTTCACCGCGCGCCCCAGCAAGGTGCCCTCGAACAGCATCGTCAGCAGCAGCACCAGGCACGCCAAGGTGGCGTACTGCTGGACGAGGACGTTCTGCACCAGCGTGGTGACGAACACGATCAGCACCAGCGGCATGAACATGCCCATCATGTGCCTGCGGGTGTCCACGATGTCGCGCACGTGGGCGCGCACCGGGCCGCGGTCGCGGGGCATGAGGTAGCGGTCGTCGCCGGCCATCATCCGCTCGCGGCGTTCGCGGGAGGCCTTGCGGCGCTCCTCCTTGTTGCCGCGAGCGCGCTTCATCGCCTCGCGCTGCGTCTTCGGCGGCGGCGCCACCGGGCCGCGGCGGCGGTTCTCGGCCTCGCGGCGCTTCGGAGTGGCCCGCCCCTTGCCGGGAGTGCGATCGCGGGCGGATTCCGAACCGACGTCGGTGCTCTCGGCGGGAGAGTCGTCGGTCGCGGTCTGCTCAGCGCTGCTACGGCGAAGGAACCTCACACCTCCAGGGTATTCGACGCCACTCGAGCGGGCGCACGTGACCGTGCGTTCGACCGGAGGTCGTCGGTTCCGCGAGTGGGGTCGTCCACATGCGGGGACGTTCGCGCGGGAATCGGCGCGGTCTGTGCCACCATGGAGGCAGGTAGACCAACACGACTCGCCTCCCGAGTCATCGTTCCGCCGACCCGCGTCGGCAGGAATAACTCGGGTCGGCGCCGACGTTGGACGTCACGCCGGAAGCGGACGAGCGAGACCTCTAGGGAGAGTCATGACCGCCCAGACCACGATCGAGAGCGAGGCGCCCGAGCACGGTGTCACCTTGACCGACTCCGCGGCGCAGAAGGCCAAGGCGCTGTTGGAGCAGGAGGGCCGCGATGACATGCACCTGCGCATCGCCGTCCAGCCCGGTGGCTGCGCGGGCCTGCGCTACCAGCTGTTCTTCGATGAGCGTTCGCTCGACGGCGACGCGCGGCGTGGCTTCGAAGGCCTCGACGTGGTCGTCGACCGGATGAGCGCCCCGTACGTGGAAGGCGCGGTCATCGACTTCGTCGACTCCATCGAGAAGCAGGGCTTCACGATCGACAACCCGAACGCGGGCGGCTCCTGCGCCTGCGGCGACTCCTTCCACTGACCCGCTCCAGCGCTCACGACGGCCCGGCTCCCGGACAGGGACCGGGCCGTTCGCGTGCGCGGGTGATCAGCGGGCCACGACCCGCACGACCTCGTCGCCGAGGGCGATCCGGTCGCCGGGCGCGAGCTGACGTCCCCGCCGGGTCTCGACCTCGTCGTTGACCAGCACTTCGCCTTCTTCGAGCAGGGCTTTCGCGTCCGCTCCGTGCTCGGCGAGCCCCGCCAGCTTCAGCAGCTGGCCCAGCCGGATCGTGCCTTCCCGGATCTCCACATCATGCATGCCCCGCATTCTCCGCCGAGCGTGCACGCGCACCGGTGGACGGGCGGCGATAACCGGCGGCGCGGGGGTGCGAGTAGCGCGGCTCACGTCGGGGGCGAGGGCGCCTGCGCGGCCTCCGGTCGTGCGCGCCGAAGCCGCCACCAGCGGCCGAGCACGGCGGTTGCAAGAATTTGCGAACATAAGAGCAGCTCAGCGCTGGTTCCAATGGCGCATTGACTGAACAAGGCGAAAGAACATGTGATCACCGGACGGTTCCTCAATCGAGAAAGTTGTCCGGATGCGATTACCCGTACTAGCTCTGACGGCCGCGTTCGCGGGTGTGGCCGCCGTGCCCGCCGCCGCTGCCGTGACTCCGGCAGCCCCTGCCCCCGCCCCTGCTCCGGCCGCGGCTCCCGCTCCGGCCACGGCGCCGGTGTCCGGCCCGATCGTGCAGATGTTCCAGTGGCCCTGGGACTCGATCGCGCAGGAATGTCGCAGCACGCTCGGCCCGAAGGGGTTCGGCGCCGTCCAGGTCTCGCCGCCCCAGGAGCACGTGCAGCTCGACGGCATGAACCACCCGTGGTACCAGGACTACCAGCCGGTGAGCTACCAGCTGGAGACCCGGCGCGGCGACCGCGAGCAGTTCGCCTCGATGGTCTCCGCCTGCAACGACGCCGGGGTGGAGATCTACGCGGACGCCGTGGTGAACCACATGGCGGCCAGCGACGCCGTCGGCAGCGCGGGCACGACGCACTCGAAGTACGACTACCCCGGTCTGTACAGCGATGCCGACTTCAGCGACTGCCGCCGCGACATCGCGAACTACGACGACCAGTGGGAGGTCCGCAACTGCGAGCTCGTGGGGCTCTCGGACCTCAAGACCGGCACCGACTACGTGCGGTCCGCCGAGATCGGGTACCTCAACGACCTGATCAGCCTCGGCGTCTCCGGATTCCGGGTGGACGGCGTGAAGCACATGCCGCCCGAGGACGTCGGCGCGATCTTCGGTAACCTCAACGAGGTCCCGGACACCGGCGCGAAGCCGTACATGTTCCAGGAGGTCATCGCCGACCAGACGACGTCGGCCGGTGAGTACTCCGGCAACGGCGACGTCACCGAGTTCGCCTACCACCACAAGGTCAGCAACGCGTTCAAGGACGGCTCGCTGGCCCAGCTGGCGAACGTGCCGGACGAGATGACGTTGCCGAGCGACCAGGCCGTGGTGTTCATCGACAACCACGACACGCAGCGCAGCGAGCCGACGCTGACCTACAAGGACGGCGTCTCCTACGACCTGGCGAACGCGTTCATGCTCGCCTACCCGTACGGCACGCCGCAGCTGATCTCCAGCTTCGCCTTCGACGACCCGGACGCCGGGCCGCCCGCGAGCGAGGACGGCCGGACCAGCCCCGCGGACTGCGCCGACCAGGCGTGGGTGTGCGAGCACCAGCGGCCGATCATCGCCGGCATGGCCGGGTTCCACCAGGCCGTGCAGGGCAAGGAGCTGACGAACTGGTGGGACGACGGTTCCGGCCGGATCGCGTTCGGCCGCGGTGACGCCGGCTTCGTCGTGATCAACCGGGAGGACGGCGAGATGTCGGAGCAGCAGTTCCAGACCTCGCTGCCCGCCGGGACGTACTGCGACGTGATGTCCGGTGCGCTGGAGAACGGTTCCTGCACCGGCGCCACCGCGCAGGTCCAGGACGACGGCACCGTCACCACGACGGTGCAGGGCAACTCGGGTGTCGCGCTGCACGCGGGTGCGAAGCTGAGCTGATCTGCGCGCGCGGGGTGCCACGGCGACGTCGGCACCCCGCGCGGCCGACCCTCGGAGGTACCGCATGACCGGGCTGGCCGACATCGCCGCGGCGGCCGGGGTCAGCGTGTCCACGGTGAGCCGGGTGCTGAACCGGCGGGCCGGTATCAAGGACGAGACCCGGCAGCGGGTGCTCGACGTGCTCGCCCGGATGCCGCACACCGCGCGCGGCGCGGCGGCGATCCGCCGCACCGGGGTGATCGGGCTGCTGGTGCCGGAGCTGGTGAACCCGGTGTTCCCGGCGTTCGCCGAGGCGCTGGAGGCGCGGGCCGCCCGAGCCGGCTACGGCGTGCTGCTGTGCAACACGCGAGCGGCGCTGACCGAGGAAGAGCACGTGCGGATGCTGCTGGCCCGGGGCGTCGAAGGAATGCTGTTCGTGTCGCCGGAGAGCTCGCACGCCGCCGCCACCGATCACCGCCCTCGGGCGCACCGGCGCTACCGCTCGCTGCTCGACGACGGGGTGCGGATGGTCTTCGTCAACGGCGGCGGGCCGACCGTGGACGTGCCGGACATCGCGGTGGACGAGCGGCTCGCGGGTTACCTCGCCACCCGGCACCTGCTCGATCTCGGGCACCGCCGGATCGGGTTCGTCAGCGGGCCCGCGCACGCGGTTCCGTCCCGGCTGAAGCGGGCCGGGTGGGCCGCGGCGCTGGAGGAAGCGGCGGTGGACCCGGATCCCGAGCTGGTCGCGCACGCCGACTTCGGCGCCGCGGGTGGCGCGCGGGCGTGCGCCGCGCTGCTGGACGGTCCGGCGCCGACCGGGGTGCTGTGCTCCTCGGACGTGATGGCGTTCGGCGCGCTGCGCGAGGCCCGCCGGCGCGGGCTGCGCCTCCCGGACGACCTGTCGGTGGTGGGGTTCGACGACGTGCCGCTGGCGGACTGCTGCGCACCGAGCCTGACCACGATCGCCCAGCCGATCGAGGAGATGGCCGACGCCGCCGTCGCGGAGCTGCTGGACCGCCTCACCCCGGAGCTGCCCGACCGGCTCGGCGGGCGCACCCGGATGTTCCGGCCCCGGCTGGTGACCCGCGAATCCACCGCGCCGCCCACGAGCTGAGCGGCGCTGTTGGCGAGTTTTCGTCAACGATTTACCTGAAATATGGCCTAATCAGTCTGTTCTTGTCGAACGCGTTGTGGTCGGATCGATCTCCCTGTCAGGTGCCTCCGGCGCGTGCCGGAGCCCAGAGCGAGGAGGCGTTCCCATGACCGGAGCACGACGTCGCACGACCTTCGGCGCAAGACTCGGAGCCGCGGCGGCGACCGCGGCGCTCACCGGGATCGGCGTGTTCGCGGGCACCGCGCCCGCGGTGGCCGCGCCGAACTTCCAGGTCCCGTTCCGCTGCGGGGTCACCGTCACCGCGGCCACGTTCAGCGGGCACAGCCCGGCCAACTCGGTCGACTTCCAGCGCAGCGGCATCACCGGCATGCCCGTGGTGGCCTCCGCCGGTGGCACCGTCAGCGTCGTCGGCAACGAGGGCGACACCAGCTACGGCCGCTGGATCGAGATCGATCACGGCTCGGGTTGGACCACCCGCTACGCGCACCTGTCGGTGCAGAGCGCCTCGAAGGGCGACAAGGTCAAGGCGGGGCAGAAGATCGGCGAGGCCGGGGCGACTGGAGGCGTCACCGGCCCGCACCTGCACTTCGAGCAGCGTTCCGGCGGCGACGACGTCAAGGTCACGCTCAACGGCAAAGACGTCCCCTACTACGGCCACACCGATTTCACCAGCAAGAACAACTGCTGAAGAACCTCGCTGAGGAAAGCAGAACGGCCGCTTCGTCCTGGGGGCGAAGCGGCCGTTCGTTCAAGCGAAACCCCGAACCTACCTTGCGGCGAAGCCGTGCTCTGGGCTGCGAAGCAAGCCTGCCTTGCGGCCGAAGGCCGTGCCTGTATTCGCGCAGCGAATAGCCCACGTAATCAAGGTGACCACCGGCGGGTTCTCAGGTGTCTTCTCGCGAGGACGGCTTTTTCCCTCGTGGCGGAGCCACTTGGGAAAAAGATCCCGCAGCGAGAAGACAC